>CAKKRP010000038.1 GCA_919902765.1 Gammaproteobacteria bacterium
TTGATGAAAGCCGATTTGGCCGTCGCGCCAGCGTTGTAACCAAAAATCCGATTGCATGTGATACCTCTATTGATCAGTCAGTTCGTGGTGTTGAAAACCTTCGATAAGCGGCACAAAAAGCACATCCAATATTTTTTCTTGATGGATACCCGTCGCGTGTTTAGTGTAAACGTATAGACTTTGCGCGCTATGCGGCGCGCCCAACGGAATGACCAAACGTCCGCCGATTTTCAGTTGCGCGAGCAACGCGGCGGGCACCTCCTCGGCGGCGGCCGTGACGATGATGCCGTCGTAGGGTGCGCCTGGGGGCCATCCGAGGCGTCCATCCGCACTGTGAACCTCGATGTTGGTGTAACCCAAACGCGCAAGGCGTTGCCGCGCCTCGGTGGCGAGTCCGGGGATCACTTCAACGCTGATCACTTGTTGCGCCAGGCAGGCGATGACGGCGGCTTGGTAGCCTGATCCGGTGCCGATTTCTAACACCTTGCTGTGCGGCGTCAGGTCGAGCAGGTCGGTCATCAGGGCTACGATAAAGGGTTGCGAGATGGTTTGTGCATGGCCGATGGGCAGGGGGCGATTTTCCAGCGCATGGGCGCGCGCCTCGCGGGGCACGAATTCACCGCGCGGTACGCGGCGGATGGCGCTCAGCACCGCCGGGGCGAGGGTCGCGCGACCGGTCTGCGCCGCGCATACGCGCGCATCGAACTCGATTTCCACGATCAGTTGGTCAAGTATACTCATAATGTCATTATATCCCTTGTGCCATGCCCGTGGCGGTGTTTTTGCGGTAAAATAGCGCGTTTTTGACCAAACTTAAGAGGGGTTGCAGGTGATGATCAAGCGGCGTACGAGTGTGCCGGTGCAGGTGGGGCACGTGACCTTGGGGGGGGGCGCGCCGATCGTGGTGCAGTCTATGACCAACACCGATACCGCCGATGTGATGGCGACCGTCGTACAAGTCGCGGATTTAGCCAAGGCTGGTTCCGAGTTGGTGCGTATTACGGTGAATAGCGACGAGGCGGCTGCCGTAGTGCCGGAGATACGTCAACGCTTGGATAAAATGGGCGTGGTTACGCCCTTGGTCGGCGATTTTCATTTTAATGGGCATCGCCTGCTGACGAAATATCCGGAATGCGCGCGCGCCCTGGCGAAATTGCGTATCAATCCCGGTAATGTCGGGCGCGGTTCCAGGCGTGACGAACAATTCGCGGCGATGATAGATTTCGCCTGTCGCTATGATAAACCGGTGCGCATAGGCGTCAATTGGGGCAGCCTCGATCAAGATTTGCTGGCGCGCATGATGGATGAAAACGCCGCCTTAAAAAACCCGCGTGAACCGGTGGACGTGATGCATGACGCGCTGATTCGTTCCGCGCTGGAGAGCGCCGCGCAGGCCGAAAAATGGGGGCTGGCGCATAATAAAATCGTGTTGTCGTGCAAAATGAGCGGGGTGCAGGATTTGATACACGTGTACCGCGATTTGGCCACCCGTTGCGATTATCCGTTGCATTTGGGATTGACGGAAGCGGGCATGGGCAGCAAGGGCATCGTCGCATCGACGGCGGCGCTGGCGGTGTTGTTGCAAGAAGGCATAGGCGACACGATACGCATTTCACTGACGCCGGAACCGGGCGGCGATCGCACGCACGAGGTCGTCGTCGCACAACAAATTTTGCAAGCCATAGGGCTGCGCGCCTTCACGCCGCAAGTGGTGGCGTGTCCGGGTTGCGGGCGCACGACGAGCACTTATTTTCAACAATTGGCGCAGGATATTCAACGTTATCTGACGCGTAAAATGCCGGAATGGCGCAGTCAAT
Source organism: Gammaproteobacteria bacterium (assembly GCA_919902765.1). Lineage (GTDB taxonomy): Bacteria > Pseudomonadota > Gammaproteobacteria > S012-40 > S012-40 > CAKKRP01. Next base: position 1,818 of record CAKKRP010000038.1, read on the forward strand.
ATGCGGGTGTGGAAGGCATGACTGTGGCGGTGATGGGGTGCGTCGTGAACGGTCCCGGCGAGAGTAAACACGCCAATATCGGTATCAGTTTACCGGGTACGGGCGAGCGTCCGGTGGCGCCTGTTTATGAAGACGGCGAAAAGACCGTCACGCTCAAGGGCGAGCGCATTGCCGAGGAGTTTCAGGCCTTGGTAGAGACCTATGTGCGGAGAAAATATGCGCCTGCGGATTAGTTCGATAATTGCGGACGCATGCCGCAATAGTTTTAACTGAATTTGATGACGATGGTAGGACATTATGACATCCAAGGCCGAAGATAAATTATTGCATTATACGAGCAAGGCCATTGCCGATTACGCAATGATCCAAACCGGCGATCGCGTGATGGTGTGCCTGTCGGGTGGCAAAGATTCGTATACGTTGTTACGTATTTTGCATCGGCTGCGTGTGCGCAATGGCAATAAATTCGAGATTTCCGCGTACACCTTAGATCAAGGCCAACCGGGGTGGGACGACGCGCCCATGCGCGCGTGGTTGGAGGCGCACGGTTATGCGTATCACATCGAAAAGCGTAACACCTATGCCGTGGTGTTAGATAAAGTCGCTGCAGGCAAGACCTATTGTTCGTTGTGCTCGCGGTTGCGACGCGGCAATATTTATCGTTATGCGCGCGATAACGGTTATACGAAAATCGCCTTAGGCCATCATCGCGATGATTTAATACAAAGTTTTATGATGTCGGCCCTGTATAGCGGCGAGATACGCTCCATGCCGCCTAAACTATTGACCGATGACAAGCGTCACATCGTCATCCGTCCGCTGGTTTATTGCCAAGAAAAAGACATTATTGAGTATGCGCAAGAGCAACAATATCCTATCATTCCATGTAATCTATGCGGCTCCCAAGAAGGCATGATGCGGCAACGCGTCAAACAATTAATCGCGCAATTGGCGGCGGAAAACCCCAAGGTGCCGAGCAATTTGTTGCATGCGTTGAGTAATGTGCAATCCAGTCAACTGATGGATAAAAGTTTATGGAATTTTAAAGCGCTGGAGGCGCAACGCAAGAACCCGCACGTCGCAGCGGAAGAGGATACGCTCCCGATCACGAACAATCCGTGGGACCCGCAGCCTTGGGGCGTGAGTCGCTAATTTAACGCTGTGTATAAGACCTTAGCCCGCGATCGCGGGCTAAGGTTGCGTCCCTGTTACGATAATTATTCGTCGTATTCACTGCCCCAACTGTCGTCACCCTCGTCATCCAAGGCATCGTCGAAATCGGCGTCGGCTAGGTCAACATCCTCGTCGTCGTCGTCATCATCGCTGCCTTCGGGGTCTTCGATCGCCTCGATATCCAAGGTGAACCAAGTGTCTATGTCCGTGGTTTCCACATCGCCATCTACGTTTTCCATAGTGATGGCGCCAGCATCCTCATCGAAGGCCGTCACCTGGTAGGGTTCGCCCTTCTCGCTCAAGAAATACCATTGTCCCACAATAGGGTCGGTTTCCGTCGTCATGTATTACCTCAGTAAAGTGTTCAATAGCCCTTGCACTAACGGCCGCGTACTTTATCATTTTTAGCCCAAAATTGTCTCGTTGCAAAGATGGCAAATTCAATGCCATTTGCAACGTCGATTTAGGTGACAACGCCGGGATGGTTTATAATACATAACGCACAACACTTGTCAATTTTTAGGGGTGTAGGGTGCGTGATGGCGACTCGCCATGGCCTTGAGTACAGGGGTGGAATTAATGTTATTGATCTATGACAAAAAGGGTTTCGACATCTTATTGCGTCTGGATATCCATAGCCTCGTAGGGGCGGATTTACGTAACGCGAAATTGCGCGATGCCAACTTGGTGCAGGTCGATTTGCGGCAGGCGGATCTACGGGGTGCCGATCTCGTCGGCGCGGATTTGCGCCTGGCCGATCTACGGGGCGCAGACTTGCGCGGGGCTCAAATCTTCGGGGCCCTGTTTCAAAACGCCCTGGTGGACGGCGTGCGCTGGGATACGCCGCCAGAAATAAAAGGGCCGGGGTTTTAAAGCCCGGCCAAACAAGCAGAACGGATTGAGGGAGGGAGGAGGGATCCGTTCTGTAAACCTGAACATCGGCCGCGCCGTGCCGAAACTTTAGCCGCAATGAACCGCCGCCCAGCCTTATTGCCCTGCATAAAGAAGGACTTAGCGCGTAATTTTGGGCGCTAAAATTTATGTGCAGGCGAAAGGGCTTGAACTTTCATAATTTGCCCTTATCTTATAGCAAGCCGGGATGTGAATAATGGCTGAACGGGTTGCCCGTTTTCAAACTCGTCGTCCCTAGTTCTGTTGAGGAGCACTATGAAACGTATTTTCCTGTTTTTAATTACAAATTTGGCCATTGTGGTCGTGTTGAGCATCACCCTGCGCTTGTTAGGGGTGGAGCGTATCCTCGACGCCAACGGCGTTGATTTAAACTTGAATAATTTATTAGTCATGGCCGCCGTGATCGGTTTTGGCGGGTCGCTCATCTCCTTGGCCATTTCGAAATGGACGGCCAAGCGTATGACGGGTGCCGAAGTCATCACGCATCCGGCCAATGCCACCGAGGCCTGGTTGGTCGAAACAGTGCGGCGGCAGGCGCTGGCGGCAGGCATAGGCATGCCTGAGGTCGCGATCTTCGACTCCCCGGAGCCCAACGCCTTCGCCACCGGGATGAGCCGCAATAACGCCCTCGTCGCGGTCAGCACGGGCCTATTGCGCAATATGGGCAAGGACGAGGTAGAAGCCGTATTAGGGCACGAAATTAGCCATGTGGCGAATGGTGACATGGTGACCCTGGCCTTGATACAAGGCGTGGTCAACACCTTCGTGATCTTTTTGTCACGCGTCATCGGGCATTTTGTCGATCGCGTGGTGTTCAAGACCGAGCGAGAACACGGGCCGGCCTTTTATGTGACTTCCATTATTGCCGAATTGGTGCTGGGTATCCTGGCCTCTATGATTGTCATGTGGTTCAGTCGTTTGCGCGAATATCGCGCCGACGCCGGTGGCGCGAATTTGGCGGGTCGTCAAAAGATGATCTCGGCATTGGAACGCTTGCGTCAAATGAGCAATATGCCGAGTCAATTGCCCGACCAAATGGCCGCCTTCGGGATTTCCGGTGGGCCGGGCATGGGAATCAAGCGCTTTTTTATGTCGCATCCGCCGCTGGAAGAACGCATCAACGCCTTGCGCAATGCGCGTTAATTGGTAGCGATGGTATTGTGTGCGGCGAGGGGGCGTCGGTGCGGTGGCCCCCCCGCTTTTTCTTAAAACAAATTTCCAAATTCGTACTGCAATTGTCCGCTCGGCGGTTGTAGATAATATCCTTGGATATAATCCACGCCCTCGCGCCACAAAAACGCTAAGCTGCTGGCATCTTGCACAAATTCCGCAACCACCTGACGTTTTGCTTGGTGGACGGCGGTGACCACCTCGTGGACACGACCCTGCGACTGCGGGTCCTTTGCCAGTTCACGTATCAGCGAGCCGTCGATCTTTACATAGTCCACCGGTAGCACATTGAGATAGCGCAATTCTTTGTCCTGGGTGCCTGCGTGTTCTATCGCCACGCCGCAGCCTAGGGCGTGTAAAGACTGCGTGGTCGCAAGGCAGTCTTCCAATTGTTGCAGGGTATCGCGCTCGGCGATTTGAAACACAAAGTCGCGCGGATCGGCGCCGCTGCCGACCAAAATATCGCTGACCCATAAGACGAATTCCGGGTTGAACGCACTGACCGCCGACAGTTTGATAAAAAATTGATTTTTGACGCCTTCTTTATGCGCGGTGCGCCAATGTTGCACCGTTTGCGCGGCGACCCAGCGGTCGATGCGCGCGAGGTCGTCGTCGCTGGCCAGATGCATAAAACGCGTCGGTTCGATATCGGAATTGTCGGGGCCGCGCATGCGTAGCAAAACCTCATAGCGCGGTGCCGTTTGGCCGCGAAAACCCACAATCGGCATGAAGGCCAAATTGAACCATTGCTTGGTGATGGCCTCGCGCAAATAGATGCCATGCGTATCGCGTCCGGCGGAGGTCTGGGTGGTCGTGACACTGCCGTGGACATGGATACGATTTCCGCCCGCGCCTTGTGCCGCACCGCGCGCCGCATCGGCGGCGGCCAGCGCCGCTTGGGTGTTGGGCAGCGCGGAGGTTAATGGTGTAATGCCTATGCTGGTGCTGAGTTTTAAGGTGCGATCTTCCAGGGTCAGCGACAAACCGCCGATTTGTTGATGGACGCGCGTGACGAGGCGGGTGATCTCATCCCAATCATTATTTTTTATCAGCACCGCAAACACATCGCCGCCAAATCGCGCCACCAAACCTTGATTGCGCAATGTTTTGCGTAAAATCGCCGCCACGTGGCGCAATATCTTGTCGCCATTGGCGATGCCGTAGGTCGATTTTAACTGATAAAACGCGTCGATTTCAATCAAACACAAGGCCGACAGCTCGTCTGAGGAGTGCGCCCCCGCGAGCATTTTTTCCAATACGTAGAGCAAGAATTGACTGTTGTATAAGCCGGTGACCGGGTCGTGTTCGTCGTGCGACACGCTGCGCCCGCCCAAATTCGGATTGTGTACACAGATTTGTAATGCCGGTTCGCCCAAATAATTTACCGGCATGATGACCATGCGCGCCTCAAAGGCGGGGCCATTATATTTTCGCGCACGCACGGATAAGGTCTGCGGCGTTTCATGATAATGCAATTCGTTGAAACGCTCGCGCAAGACGCGTTGGTGCGCGGGCTCGATCAAATCCAGCAGCGGCAGTGTCGTCAAGGTGTCTAGCGTATCGATGTCGAACAGCCGCATATAGGCATTATTGGCGCAGATGTGCATGCCGCCGTGGACGTAGGCCACTGGGTAGGTCACGCTATCGAGTAGGGTATAAAAACGCGCCTCGCAATCGTCGTGCTGTACGCGCCAATGGGTCATGTTGCGCAATTGGGAGCGATGGGCGATTTCGCGGCGCACCGCGAAACGCACGCGCTCAACATCGGACGCATCCAATACGTCGGCGGCCCCCGCACGCATCAATTTGGCGCTGTAATGGGTGTCCAGGTCATGGCCTATCACCAACGATGTTACGCTATAACTCCCGCTGTTGAGGAGTTTTAGCGCGCCGCCGATGTCCAATTCGGTCAAATGCGCGTTGATGATCGCTAGGTCCCAATTTTGCTGGGCTAACGCGGTGCGAATCTGATCGAAGCGGGTGACCGTATGGCCTTGCGTATAGCGGCCGTCGCGCGCCAACCAGTCGATAATGCGTTCGAACTCGCTGGGGCCGCGATCTACCAATAGTATTTGGAAGCGCGTGGTGTCTTTTTCCATTGTTATGCCGGGTTATAAAATTTGCTGTCGTTGGAAATTGTGTGACGAGGTTGGTGGCTCGCTGGCCACGAAACCGCTAGACTAGATATTATATCGATGAATTTTGCCAACCACGGGAGTAAGTAGTGATCGACGATATCATAGTGCGTCCGGAACAGACGACCGATGTAAATGCCGTTGACGTAGTTAATATCAGTGCCTTTGAGGGTGAAAAAGAGGCGCAATTGGTCGCCGATTTGCGCAAGTCGCCCTATTATATCCCAGCGCTGGCCCTGGTGGCCGAGGTGCATGGCCGCTTGGTCGGACATATCATGTTGAGTAAGGCCCAATTGAATCGCCGTGGCCTGTTGAGTGAGGTGTTGGTGCTGGCCCCGATGTCGGTGGTACCGTCGCAATCGCATCGCGGCATCGGCACGCGCTTGGTGCAAGAGGCCACCGGCCGCGCCCAGCGCATGGGCTACCGCGCGGTGATCGTCACCGGGCAACCTGAATATTATCAAAAACTTGGCTTTCACAAAGGCAGTCGTTGGCGGTTGTATAGCACCTTGCCCGTTCCCGACAGTGCCATCTCGGCGATGGAGTTGCACGATGGTACCTTCAAGGAAGGAGATACCGTGCAGTATCCAGTAGAATTCTTACGATTATATTAGCCTGCTGTCTTAATTTAACGACATTATAATTGTGACCATAGGGTGTCGAACCCCGTCGATGTTGCCGCCAACCCAGCGGCTGGCGGCGCGGATGTAGGCGCGTCTGGCGTTGTTTGTACGGCGTATTCAAATTGACAAAAATTGCCGCTAGACTCTAAACGTCTGGCGAGACGTACTATTTGCGAGTGTGTCCCATCGAATAATTCTATTTGTGCCCCTTCTTTGAAATCCGGCGGTGTAATCAGTGTTTGCGCCAGCCCGGCGGCGGGGGTCTCCGGCAAGGTCAAGGCGCGCGTATAGGCCGCTGCGCGCGGATCATGGGGGTTGGTAGTGCTTCTGCGCACGGCGACCGCTGTGGCGTGTTGCGCCAGAAACTCGATGCCTAATACCAAATCATGGCGAGTGATGGCCTTTAGCCAGCGCACCACCCCAATTTGCCAAGCGGTGTTTTGTTCTTGCGATTGTATGCCGATCAACATGCCGATCCCAACGCGCGTGGCCTCGCCATCTTTCCAGATTAAGCGGCAGCCGCCCGCGCTCTCATTGGTGACATAACACGCGAAGGGCGCGGGGCGCGCCGGTGTGGTGGGCTCCGGCGTTGGAGGATCGGGGGGTGGGGTCGGTGCGGCCAGCGTATAGCGTTCCGCGAGCGCCCAGATATCCTCTTTTTGGGCGGCGCTTGGCGGCGCCTCGGCGACGCGAAATTGTGCGGGCGCGGCAAATTGGATGGTGGCCGAGGGCGGCGGTAATTGTTGGTATATCGCGGGTAGGCCCAACACGAGCTGGGTGTGGTGGTTGTTTCCTTGGCGGGAAAATCCTCGTTGCGGCACTGCGCCCCACAAGGTCACTAGGCGTAATAATAATTCTTGATGCTGAATTTGTGCGGCGCGTGTAGCGCTGCCCGGTGTTTGCAAAGACTGCGTGATTTGCGCCCCTTGATCTTTGACCATTTGGATCAGGCGCGCAGTATTGATGGCGCGTATATGCGTAGAATATTTTTCTTCCGCGCGAAACGCCCCTGGCCCGCGATCTTGATCCAATTCTACGACGAACAATCCGGGAGGGTTGGCGGGATCGTTTATTTTTAATAACTCACACTGTTTTGCGCAGAGTTCCGCGAGTGCGTAGGCATGTTGTATATTGCGTTGCGCGAGGCGAAACGGATTGGCAAGCGCGAACAATAGTGTGCATTTGTAAGTTTCCGCAATGGTGCGGGTGCCGGAAATTTTGTCCAACTCATCGACGACGGGCGTGTCCTGTATGTGATTTTGTTCGGCAAATAAATATAAAAAATGGATATCCAACCATACAAAGGCGAACGGTGTGCTGTATAGTTGATGCGAAATCAGCACGGTTTGCGCCAGATAATGCAGCGCGCGCTGGGTCGCGATGAGCAGGTGGTGCGCATCAATTTTAGCATCGGCGCCTTGTAACAACTCCTCGAGCACGCGTTTGTATCCGGCGGCCATTTCCGCGTCCAATTCGCGTACCAGCTCGGCGACGCGGTAATTGCGTTCGGGCAGTGGGAAAGCGTGATCGAGGAAGTGCTTCTCCAGGGTCGAGGTCAGAAATTGTACGATCTGCCGCAACGCCTCCAAGCCCTTAAGTCGCTGCTCGGCAGGAAATGTGGTGCGATTGGCGCGATGCAGGGTGGTGTAAACCAGGCGCGTACTTTCGCCGACATTGGCAATCGGTAGGCCGCGTATCCAGGCGTCCAAGCCACGCACGTCGGAGAAAGGGCTGTCGAGTTGGACATGCTCTAGGGTAGGTAACTGGAGACCTAAGGGGCCGGGCGTGGTAGTCAAGTGCGGTCCTCGCCTAACAAAACGCAGCTCAAATACAGGGTGTCGTCGTAGGTTATCGGCAATTATGACCATAGACTTGATCTCGTTATTAACGTGCGAGGCCACGCGTAAAGCTATCGTTTATAGGCTACACTGCGCGCTAAGGCGCGTCAAATTATGACGTGGATTAGCGCACCCGCGTCTTGGCCGGAGCGCCGGGGATTTCACGCACCAGGCGCGGGACTAGATAACCGGGCAGGCTGGCCTCCAGTTGCGCATGCAATGCCACGGCGGCCGCCTCCTCAACCTCGAAATGGGCGGCCCCTGCTACGCGGTCTAACAGGTGTAAATAATAAGGCGTCACGCCCAAGTCGAAGACGCGTTTACACAATTGAATCAGGGTGGCAAGATCGTCATTGACACCGCGCAATAAAACCGCTTGATTGAATAGGCGCACTCCCGCGCGGCGCAATTGATCCAAGGCCTGTGCGACCTCGGCGCTTAACTCCTGGGGGTGATTACAATGAATCACCAGCACCGGCGTCAGGCGCGTCGCAGTCAAGGCCGCCAGCAGGCCCTCGGTCACGCGATTAGGCAACACCACCGGCAGGCGCGTGTGTACGCGTACGGTGCTGAGCTGGGGTAAGCAAGCGAGGTCGCGCACCACCGATGCAAGACGTTCATCGCTGACTACACACGGATCGCCGCCACTCAAAATGACCTCGTGGATGTCGGGTAGCTGCGCGATATTCGCCAAGGTCGCCGGCCACGCGGCCCCCACCGCACCGCTATGTTCGGCATAGGGAAATTCGCGTCGAAAGCAATAGCGGCAGTGTATGGCGCAGGCCCCGGTGACGATCACCAGCGCGCGCGCCTGATATTTGTGCAACAGACCTGGGCCGACCAAGGCGTGCTGGTCGCCTACGGGGTCGCTCACAAACCCTAGGGTGGGGGCTAACTCGGCATCCAGCGGTAGCACTTGGCGCAACAATGGATCATCCATATCGCCCACGCGCATTTGCGTCACATAGGCGCGCGGCACGCGTAGCGGAAAGCGCTGCGCCGCCAGCCGCGCCGCCGCGAGGTGTTGGGGCGGTAATTGCAGGATGCGCCACAGTTCTTCAGGGTCGCGTAGGGCCTGTTGCAACTCTGTTTGCCAGCGCAATGGCGGCGCAGCAACGACCTGATGCGGGGCCGCCGCATCGATCGCAGTGTCATAAGTGTGGTGATACGCCTGCCCAGGCGTCCATTTTCGAGGTATCATACGCGAATTATATACACCTAACGAGGTTACGGATGGCGAATTTAAGCACCAACGAATTTAAGGCCGGC
>CAKKRP010000039.1:0-18125 GCA_919902765.1 Gammaproteobacteria bacterium
TCCAAAGCGCCGTTACGCACCATCACCACGACATCTACGCCGGGCAATGAGTGGCAATGATGGCGAAAACTTTCGCGCGCAATGCGTTTGAAACGATTGCGCATGACGCTGGTACGCGCGATTTTTTTTGAAATCGCCAAGCCTAGGCGCGCGCCGCCACCGCTATTGGCGAGATAATACAACACAAAACGACGATCACCGACCCGCGTTTGCGCCTTTAACACGCGCGCAAACTCAGGGCCGGTCAGCAGTCTCATTCGTGCCGGAAATGTCTTATCCATTACACCCGCGCCATTGTGTACGCTTATGCCTGCGTACTTATTCGCATGCGGGGCATCCCCAAGGGTCGCCGCAACGCAATGCCCGATCATGTTAGGCACGCCGGGCATAAGGTTTGAGACGACTGGCGCATTGGTCGCGCTTCAATCATTTCAAACCAAGACCGAACGCACTAAACGGCGAGACGCTTACGACCCTTGGCGCGACGACGGCTCAGCACTAAGCGACCACCGCGTGTCTTCATACGCGCACGAAAGCCGTGGGTACGCTTCATCTTCAGATTGCTAGGTTGAAAGGTTCTTTTCATAGCTCTACTAGACCCAATAAATTACCGTAACAAGGCTTACACTGGAAAGCCCGCGAAAAGTGCTGAAGATTAAAGAAATTGGCGGCAAAAGTCAACCTAAGTATTGTAACAAGACCAGCGATGCCCATGCAGGGGGGTGTGGATAACTTGGGCGCGGGGCGCTACACTTACACGTTCCCCGCAGCAGCGGAAGGGAGCGATGATGGAGTCAGACAAGGCACTTTGGCAGCGTGTATTGAGCCGTTTGGAAGCGGATCTCTCGGCGCAGCAATTCAACACCTGGATCCGGCCGTTAAGCTGCGAACTGAGCGCCGACGAGGCGGTTTTATTGGCCCCCAATCGCTTTGTGCGCGAGTGGATCGCGGGGCGCTTGTTAGGGCGGATTAAACAAGTTTTTCATGACCTGGACCCCCAGCACCTACGCGACGTGCGTCTAGAAACACGCGCCCACCTCGCCAAGACCAGCGAACCGCTACCCACCAAGGTAGTCGAGATCTCCCCGGAGTCTTTCGAGGACGCCGCGATCCCACCAATTAGACCAGAGATTAAAGACGCGCGTCGTCCACCGCCGGTCGCGCCGCCCTCGCCAACGGTAAGCCTATCCCGGCAAGCCAATAGCGAATCGCCCCAGGTTGCCAAACAGGCGAATTTAAACCCTATATTTACCATGGCAAATTTCGTAGAGGGTAAATCAAATCAATTGGCCAAGGCGGCGGCGCAACAAGTAGCGGAGAATCCCGGCACCGCCTATAACCCGTTATTTATTTATGGCGGGGTCGGCCTAGGCAAGACGCACTTGATGCATGCGATAGGCAATACCATGATACAACGTAACCCACGCGCCAAGGTCGCCTATTTGCATTCGGAAAAATTCGTGCAAGACATGGTCAAGGCCCTACAACACAACGCGATAAATAATTTTAAAAAACATTACCGTTCCGTAGACGCCTTGCTCATCGATGACATTCAGTTTTTCGCGGGCAAGGAACGTTCGCAAGAAGAGTTCTTTCATACCTTCAACACCCTCATCGAAGGTGCCCAGCAAATTGTGTTGAGCTGCGATCGCTACCCTAAAGAAGTCCCCGGTTTAGAAGAGCGCCTCAAGTCGCGTTTTGGTTGGGGGCTTACGATCGCTATTGAGCCCGCAGAGCTGGAAACCCGCGTCGCGATTTTGATGAACAAGGCCAATCTGTTGGCCATAGAATTGCCCGACGAGGTTGCGTTTTTTATCGCGCAACGTATCCGCTCGAATATTCGCGAATTGGAAGGTGCGCTACGGCGCGTCGGTGCCAACGCGCGATTTATGCATCGCGAAATCACCATCGAATTCGCCAAAGAGGCCTTGCGCGATTTGCTGGCGCTGCAAGACAAATTGGTCACCTTAGAGAATATTCAAAAGACCGTCGCCGAATATTATAAAATTCGCATTAATGATTTATTGTCTAAATCGCGCACGCGTTCGATCACCCGGCCGCGCCAATTGGCCATGGCCTTGGCCAAGGAGTTGACCAACCACAGCCTACCGGAAATCGGCAACGCGTTTGGCGGGCGTGACCACACCACGGTATTGCACGCATGTCGAAAAATGGTGGAATTGATCGGCGAAGACAAGCGAATCAAGGAAGATTACAACAATTTAATACGCACGCTAACAACCTAGTGCATAAGTTGTGTATAAAACCTGCGATTCCGAAAAATGGAAGTTATTCATTTTTTATCCACAGCAAACACACAGACTTACACGCATTTTCTGTACAAGCAAAATGATGTATAATAATTTGATTATCTTGAGAAAGAGAAAGTTATGCACATGGAAGGATGAGGCCTAATTGTAATAACTGGGTATATATTAAACAGTTAACTGTTATAAAGGGTCAATGTTATGCGGATAACGATCGCACGTGAAGCGCTACTCAAACCGTTGTTGTTGGTGGGCGGCATCGTTGAGAAAAAACAAACTCAACAAATTTTGTCCAATGTCCTAGTGCAAATCGAGGCGGATCGCGCGCGCATCACCGCCACCGATAACGAAGTTGAAATCGTGGCCAATACACGCGTCGATGGCGCAGTGCCGGGAATGATTACCATGCCTGCACGCAAACTCATCGACATCTGCCGCACGCTGCCCGACGATGCGGTGATCCAAATCGATGTCGAAGGCGATCGCGCAATAGTCAAAAGCCAAAAGAGCCGGTTCATGTTAGCGACGTTACCGGCGGCGGATTTTCCCAGTGTCAAAACCGATCAAGCGCAATATGAATTCGCATTGCCGCAAAAAGAATTAAAACACATGATCGAAAAAACTCAGTTCGCAATGGCGCAACAAGACGTGCGTTATTATTTGAACGGATTGATGTTGGAAATGGATAACGGACATTGGCGCGCGGTAGCAACGGATGGACACCGCTTAGCGGTGACCAGTGTGCATGTCGATATTGCGTTACCCGGAAAAACCCAAATCATCGTGCCGCGCAAGGCGGTGGTGGAATTAGGCCGCTTGCTCGAAAATTCCGATACGCCGATAAAAGTGAAAGTAGGTAGTAATTATTTGCGCGTGAATTTTGAAGAGATGCAGTTTACCTCCAAACTGATAGACGGAAGGTTCCCCGATTACGAACGCGTGTTGCCCAAAGAGACGGTCAATAAAATCGTCGCCGATAAAGACACCTTACGGCAGTGTTTGATCCGCGCATCGATTTTGTCGAATGAGAAATATCGTGGGATACGTTTAAAATTCGCGCACGACCAAATGTGTGCGACGGCGCAAAATCCCGAACAAGAGCAAGCCGAAGATGAAATCCCGGTGGTATACAGCGGTCCGGAATTGGACATTGGTTTTAATGTGAATTATTTATTAGACGCGGTTAATGCGGTAGATACTCCCAATGTCGAAATGTGGCTGGCCGACTCCAATACTATGGGGATGTTGAAACCCGAAGGCGCGAACAACAACAGCGTCTACGTTGTGATGCCCATGCGTTTGTAGAAGGTGAATGGGCTATTCCACAGATACAGTTACTAAAAATTTCGCAGGTGCGCAACATCGCCGAGCAGAGGATGAATTTGCACCCACGCCTGAATATTTTCTGTGGCGAAAATGGCAGCGGTAAGACCAGTATTTTGGAAGCCATGTATCTGCTGGGTACGGGGAAATCCTTTAGAGCCCATAAACTGGAAAAGCTCATACAACGTGGTCAACATACGGCCATCGTCTACGGCACGCTAAAAACCGAAGCGGGTGCAATCCGCGAGTTAGCGATCCAGAAAGAAAGCAAATCGACACTGATCAATATCGCTGGGCACGTGGGAGAGTCGCTGGGTCAGTTAGCGAGGGAATTGCCTATACTGGCTATCACGCCAGAGAGCCATGCCCTGATAGAAGAAGGACCCGAGGTCAGGCGACGTTATTTGGACTGGGGGGTGTTTCACGTGGAACCCGGTTACAACGAACATTGGCAGCGCTATATGCGGGCGCTTAAACAGCGTAATGCCTTATTGAAGCAAGCACGCGCTACTACATTTGAAAGTATGGATGCACCATGGCGACATGCGTTGGCGGAAGAAGGCGAGCAGGTGCATGCGCTACGCGCTTGGTATCTTGAAAAACTACGCCCGGTATTTTCGGAGTTGGCGGTCGAATTATTGATGGATATAGAAAATATAGCGCTGCGCCTGTCGAAGGGGTGGCCGGAATCTGCGAGTCTGGAAGCGGCCCTTAATGACGGCATAGAGCGCGATATAAAATACCAGGCCACCCAGTCCGGGCCTCACCGTGCCGACATCTTGATCGAAGATAGCGATGGGTCGGTACAGACGAGGGTGTCTAGGGGGCAGCAAAAGTTATTGGTGTATGCACTGCGATTGGCGCAGATCAAACTTTTAATAGAGTATCGCCAGGTGTATCCCGTGGTGTTATTGGATGACCTGCCCGCCGAGTTAGATGAAAAGAACCTGGCGCGTGTGATGGGGTTGCTCGCGGCGTTCGGGTGCCAAGTGATGGTGACGGCGATACGCCCCGATGCCTGGGCGAAGGGCGATATAGATTTTGGAAAGCTGTTTCACGTGGAACAAGGCTGCGTTTCTACTGCGGCTTGTTGAATGATTTTCTTGTTATCTGAGAGTGTCTATGACGACTGAACCGAAATACGATTCTTCTAACATCAAGGTGCTTAAAGGTTTGGATGCGGTGCGCAAACGCCCCGGCATGTATATCGGTGATACGGATGATGGGAGCGGCCTGCATCATATGGTATTTGAGGTGGTCGATAACGCCATCGACGAGGCCCTCGCCGGATACTGCACCGAGATCGTCGTCATCATCCACGAAGATGAATCTATCACCGTCACCGACAATGGTCGCGGCATACCCGTAGACATGCATCCCGAAGAAGGCTGCTCTGCCGCCCAGGTCATTATGACGGTGCTGCATGCGGGCGGAAAGTTCGACGACAATTCGTATAAGGTCTCGGGCGGCTTGCACGGGGTGGGCGTCTCCGTCGTCAACGCCCTTTCGGAACAACTGCTGCTGACCATACGCCGCGAGGGCAAGATACATTATCAGGAGTACCGTCTAGGTGAGCCGCAATTTCCATTAAAGGTTATCGGTGACGCAACAGTGCGTGGTACCGAGGTTCACTTTAAGCCCAGTGCGCAGATATTTAATAATATCCATTTCGTGTACGAGATCTTGGCCAAGCGCCTGCGCGAATTATCGTTTTTGAATCAAGGCGTGCGCATACACCTCAGCGACAAACGCACGGGCCACGAAGATATATTTGAATATAAAGGCGGGATACGCGCGTTTATCGAGCACTTGAACCATATGAAGACGCCCGTGCATCCGCGTGTATTTCATTTTGTCGGTGAGAAGGACAAGGTCACTGTAGAAGTGGGCCTGCAATGGAATGATTCCTACCAAGAGAATATTTACAGTTACACCAATAATATTCCGCAACGCGATGGTGGCACTCACTTGGCGGGGTTTCGCGGCGCATTGACGCGTACCTTGAATCAATACATCGAAAAAAATGAAATCGCAAAAAAGGCCAAGGTACAAACCACGGGCGAAGATGCGCGCGAAGGCCTCACCGCCATCGTCTCGGTTAAATTACACGATCCTAAATTTTCATCGCAGACCAAAGATAAATTGGTGTCATCCGAGGTCAAGGCCGCTGTCGAGTCTTTGATGGGCGAAAAATTTGAAGCCTATTTACTCGAACATCCGTCAGATGCCAAGGCCATCACCGCCAAGATCGTCGAGGCGGCGATGGCGCGCGAGGCGGCGCGTAAGGCCCGTGAGATGACCCGGCGCAAGAGCGCATTGGATATCGCAGGTCTACCGGGCAAACTTGCCGATTGCCAAGAGAAAGATCCGGCGCGGTCCGAGCTGTTTCTGGTCGAGGGCGATTCCGCAGGTGGCTCGGCCAAACAAGGGCGCGATAGAAAATTTCAGGCGATATTGCCGCTCAAGGGAAAAATTTTAAACGTCGAAAAGGCGCGTTTCGACAAGATGCTTTCATCCGTTGAAGTGGGCACCTTGATCACGGCATTGGGCTGTGGCATAGGCCGTGATGAATTCGATCCCGATAAGTTGCGTTATCATCGCATCATTATCATGACCGACGCCGATGTCGATGGGTCGCACATACGCACCTTGTTACTGACTTTTTTTTATCGCCAAATGCCGGAGCTGATCGAGCGCGGCCATGTGTATATCGCGCAACCGCCGCTCTATAAAGTGAAAAAAGGCAAACAAGAATACTATGTCAAAGACGACAATGAATTGAATGCCTATTTGTTGCAAACCGCCATCAACGATGCGCAATTGCACACGGGCGCGTTGTTGCCCGCGTTACACGCGCAGGCGCTAGAGGCGCTGGCTAAGGAATATTTTCAGATCTTGCATATCGCCAAACGCGTAGGCCGTCGCTATGACGCGACCCTGATCGAGCAGTTTTTATATATGCCGCCAGTGACCCAAGAGCTGATGCAGCAGCACGATAAATTCGCCGAGTGGACCGCAAACTTAACGCGGCACGCCAACGCACTCGGCGGTATATCGCAATACCAAATCGCGATAGATGTGCAAAACGATCAATTCACGCAATTACGCGTCGGTTATACGCGGCATAGTGTAGAGCGTGAATTTATTATGGATCGAGAATTTTTTATTTCGCCGGAATATAAATCCATCGTCGCCTTGCATACCAAACTCGATGGCTTGATCCAAGAAGGTGCTTATGTCGTGCGCGGCGAAAGACGCGTGGAGGTAAATAGTTTTAAGCGGGCCGTCGATTGGTTGATGGAGGAAGCCAAACGCGGTCAGGGCATTCAACGCTATAAAGGTTTGGGGGAAATGAATCCGTCGCAGTTGTGGGAAACCACGCTCAATGCGCAATCCCGGCGTTTGCTCCGCGTGCGGGTCGAAGATGCGATGGCCGCAGACGAAATCTTCACGACGCTGATGGGCGATCACGTGGAGCCGCGCCGCGCATTTATCGAACGCAATGCCTTGTCGGTGATGAATTTAGATGTGTGATTTTAACCCCTTTGGAAAGGGGGAGTTGGGGGCATTGCCCTGCCACTATTCAACATATTATTTATAGATATGCGAATTCAATCTTCGCGTCCAGTCACTAAACGAACCGCAAACTTTTGATCGTGTGCATAAGCCGCAACGCCGCGCGCATCAAAGCCCAAGGCATAAGCGGTGTCGCTCCAACCGGGTTTGGTCGTCGATGTCCAATGGGGCTTGGCCGGGGTATCGGGGAAAATAGTTGTATTCACGCGCGGCGCGATTTTGCAGCGTTGTTCGACCAAAGTGGCCAATTCCGGGAGGCGGGGTAAACGCCAGGCGTGGGATCCGGGCGGGTTTTTTTTACCGAGTTGCATAGCGATTCGCCAATCGAATGTGCGTGCCGCCCCTATACAATGTTTACCGTTCCACTCCATACCAACACTGCAACGCATCCACGTCAAACCGCTGTCCAGATCGGTAACGGTATCGTCAGCATTAATAAAAAATCGTGTATTCGATTCTTGAGGGCTAGATTCCGCACCACATGTTTGCGCGGACGCGTCGATACTATGCGCAATGAGTGCAACTAAGAAAATGTTCAGAATATAGTTTATTCGCGTCATGTGGATAAGATGGTCATTAAAGAGTTAGGCAGGCGTTATGCCTGCCTAACAAATAGGCCTAAGGATAACCGGGGCCGGATTTTACAGGCACCGCGCCGTGCTGCTCGTCTTTCGCCGGGGCGATTGCTACGCCGCGATGCGTATAGGTGGCATAGGCCTCTAAGGCGATCAACTCATCGCTATCGAGGGCTAAGGGTTTACCCTGCATCGGCACTGCGATACACCAGTTCACCATATCGCGCATGGTGCCCACCTTACCTAAATTGGTCTGAAATTTCGGCCAGGTATGCGGATTGGACGCAGAGCCATCGGGATGGCAATTGGCACACGCCAGCCCGTTGGTGCCCAAACCGCCGTTGTGCCATAAGGCATCGCCTTTCGCAACGACATCCGTTAACGCCTTGTTTTCATCGGCGATTTGTTTTTCCGTTCGTGGCGACTTGGCGTAGGTAAGCGTCGTCAACGAGATAACGCCCAGCGCCGTGAATGCTACCAAAACTAATTTGCTCGTATGCATAGTCGATTCTCCCAGGCTCACAGTTTCAGGCCGCGTTTAACGTTTGCGGGCAGTAAATCCGCAAATGCCCGATAATTCACCATGCCCGCGAAATCCGTACTCAACGAGACTTGATGCGTGCCTAAACCGTCCTCGAAATTGCCAGGATCGACGCGATTCATTTTGATGTCGGGATGCGGTAAGGTCACCGGCGGATAAGGCCACGGCCAGGAGGTCGATAGCAATCCTGCGGAATGAATGTTGCCGATCTTGTTGTATACCACTTGGTGGACATGTCCGTGTATCGCAATGACCTTCTCGAATTTTTTGAGTATGGCGCGTATCTCCGGCGCATCCAAGGTTTGGAAATTCCAGCGCGGGTAATAGTCCCATAGCGGCGAATGCGTCATGATCACCACTGGCGTATCCGGGCTCAACTTTTTAACGTCGGCCTTCAACCATTCCAGTTGCGCCTCGCCCACGCCCCACGCGCCGCATTGATGACATTCCAGCTCTTCTAACAATCCCATGCGTTCGACAGGCGTCAGTCCCCTGGCGGTCCAAAAATCTTTGATCAAAATGGAATTCATGCCGATAAAATGCACGCCCTTATGATCAAACGACCAATGTTCCGGCCCGAACATGCCGCGCCATTCCGCGCCCATATCTAAGTAATAATCGTGCTCGCCGGGAATGATCTTATACGGAACGGTCAATTTATCGAGGATTTTTTTGCCCTTCGCTAATTCTTCTTTTTTTCCCGATTGACCTAGATCGCCGCCGTACAATACGAAATCGGGTTTGTTGGCCAAGCCGTTGACATCGGCCACCGCCTTTTCCAAAATATGATCGAACTTGTGATCGGCAATGTTATATAAATGCGCGTCCGTCAAAATCGCGAAATTAAATTCCGAAATTTTACGCGTGCCGGCGTGCGAAACACCTCCCAAACCGAAAAAACTCGTGGCACTGGGCGCTAATATACCGGTAAACATCGTTGCCGCGCCCACCTTGGTGGACATACCGAGAAACTGTCGTCGAGAAATTTTATCCATACGTGATGCTCCTAAGCTAGCGGAGGAAAATACGAAGAATTACTCTTTTAGTATCCAGTGTTTGAATAGAAAGTGATAATTGAATTTATAAAAAATATCCATAGAGCCTGTCAATCGCGCACCATTTTTGCATGATACTTTGGTTGTTTATTGTATAACTGACGCAAAATTCACCTGATATTAAGATTAGTGGATTACGCTAAAGCTCCGCATATGGTTTTCTCACCAAGGTAACTATCGCTTATGACGCTAACGGAATTGCGTTATATTATCGCCGTCGCGAGAGAACGACATTTTGGTCGCGCCGCCGCGACGTGTTTTGTCAGCCAATCGACATTGAGCATCGGCATAAAAAAATTGGAGGATGAATTAGGCGTTTTAATTTTTGAACGCGGACAAAAAGACCTCATTGTCACGCCGGTGGGCCAGAAAATTATTCGTCAAGCCGAAAAGGCCATCGCCGAAATCGCCACCATCCGCGAATTTGCCGCAAAAGAACACGATTCATTTAAAGGACCCTTGCGGTTGGGCGCGATACACACGGTCGGGCCTTATCTGTTTCCGAGTTTGCTGCCGGTCATACATGAGCGCATTCCGCAGATGCGTTTGCTGATCGAAGAAAATTACACCAGCGTCTTGATCGAGCGGCTCAAACACGGCGATATCGATATCGCAATTATTTCCTTACCGTTTAACGATACGAATATCGAAACCGTCGCCGTATACAGCGAGCCGCTGGTCACGATATTGCCGACCGCGCATCCGTTGGCATTGAAAGAAAGCTTGGATATCGCCGATTTATGCAATGAAACCCTGCTATTGCTCGATGAGCGACACTGTTTTCGCGAACAAGTATTGGCGTTATATCCAGAGTGGGAAAATTTATCTAAACAAGAAGATGTTCACAATATATTAGAAGGCGGATCGCTGGAAACCATACGCTATATTGTCGCGAGCGGCGCCGGTGTCGCGATCGTGCCCGCCACCGCCGCTTGCGCGGAAAAATTTTCACAGCGCTTGATCAGTGTGCATAGGTTTAAAGACATACAACCGAAACGCAGTGTCGCGCTGGCGTTTCGCAAAAATTATGCGCATACAGAAGTGGTCAACCTGTTAGTCGATGCGATACATCACTGCCAATTGAGCGGTGTGGATAATCGACCTTGCGATAAACGCGCGAGCGCAGAGGCGAACCAGCGGCGGCGGGTTTTTTGAATTATTTCTTCGCACATATACGGCACAGGGCGGCTGAAAAAATAACCCTGTGCGGCGTTGCAATTATGCGCGCGCAACCATGCCAATTCCTCGGCTCGTTCTACACCTTCCGCCACGACGGTCAATCCAAGCTGGTGACATAGCCCAAGTGTGGACGCCACAATACCGAATGTTTCACCGCTGACCGTGATGTCGCGACGGTGGGATATCGCATGTGTGTTTGGAACGGCGTCGTGAGTGTTACGCGCGGTCTAAAATCGCCCGCAATGCCGGGATATCTTGGGTAACAATCGCGTCGGTCGAAGCGTTACTGAGCAGCGAAAAGATTTTTTCTTGACCCGTGCGGATATCCTGTTCTAGGAATGCGAACGCATTTTTTTTTAATGCGCCCAACGATACTGACATCACGACTATAGTTACAACCGCGAATATGAGCACGATTTGCGTCCAAATCGGCCAGGCGGCGGTAGAAAGACGTAGGCGCATGTTGGATATCGATCCGTGCCTTTGTGGCGATAGATTTCAATAAATCGGCAGTAAAACCAAATACTTTATTAAACCTGGGAATAAATAAACATTAGCACATTGAAGGGGTTATATGGAACGACCAATGATCCTAGAAACAGCATAGCGTTCTCACCCAATGGGTGAACGTTAAATTTACGTTTATCTCATTAGTATCATATTGTTAGCGTTGGCAATAGCGGTCAACTGCTGTTTCTAGGATGATGAGTGCGTGAGTATATCGGCGTAGTGCGGGGCATTTCACCATAAAAAAGCCGTGGTGGCGCTCACCACCACGGCAATCATGCGAGAAGCACCTAAATTACAATACTAACGGCGGTACCTGGATGACATTGGTGATCACATCCACGCCCGACACCGTTACCGTAACATCGCCGCCATACTGCCCTATATCGAGCGCCACCTGGCCATTCACGACCACGCCGCGCGCCAATACCTCGCCTTTCAGGCCCGTGGCGACCGCTACGATGGGTTCTAATATGCCCATCGGGCAGGTTAAGCACGGGGGCTGTGGGCGCACCGACAAGACGATTTGACTCAGTTCACGCGTCGGTGCCACCACGATAATTAGGGGCGGGCGTGTTTTGAGGCTGACCGTAGGATCGCCAAGCAAATTGTAAATCTGCAATTCTTGGCGCGTGCTGGTCGGATCGTAGCCCAACGAAGCGACATAACCCTTGGCGTGATTCAACACGTCGCCCAATTTGCGTATCGAGCTTGGGGTGCTGGTATACGGCAAATAGGCGGGCCAGGTCGCGTCGAACAAGCCTTTCGCCATATCGTTATTGAGCGTCGTGGCGCTTGAACGCGTATCGCCAATGACCGCAATCGCGCCGTCGGTCTTGCGTAAAAATTCCTCTGCCCAATAGACGCCGCTGGCGCTCGTGCCATAACCGCCGCCAATGATATTGGCCGGTAAATCGACCGTTTCGTTATCGAATATACCGCTTGCGCAATTGATGCTGTAGACGACCGGTTGCGCGGTGCCCGGGGCGTTGACGGACGGTAAATTCGCGGTCGAAAAGCCCGGCGTACCCCAACCCCACCACCAACCGTGATCGCGATGATACAACAGCGAAGTGCCGCCATTGACCGCATTGATGATGTCCGCCGTCGAGCCGTTCCAAGGGAAGGCCGGTTTGCGCAAATAGGCCGGGATCGCTGCTCCGCCGTTCCACCAAGTCGGATTGCTGGCCGCAGGCGCGGAATAGATGCGCTGTACGGACATGCCAAGCGATATTTGGTAATCGCGTATATGCTCGGACGTTTCGGCAAACCAGCGATCATCAATGTTGTCGAGATTATTGTCCTGAAACTGCGCGGCGAAGGTTTCACGATAATAATACGACGAGAAGGCGTTCGGCGGTGCCGTTTCGAACGCGATTATTTTATCGACCACGGATTGCGCCTGCGCGGCGGTATCGACCGGCACGCGGCCCATGCCGAACACCGGAAACGCGGTCGCGCTGGCGGTGAACTGGCCGTACCACATATCACCGGCGTTTTTAGCGCTATCCCACGCGTTGTTGAGGTCATAATGCGTAGGGATGAATTCCGCATCGCCCATGAACAACACCCAACGCGGCCTCACCCACCAATGATTATAGGCGTTTTGTAAATAATTTTTAATATCGGTGGCGCTGGCTGCGGCTGCGGGATTAATGCCCGTCGTCGTCACTACGACGGTGCTGATGCCATGCGCGATTTTATGTACACGCAACGCACTCGCCGCCGTCGCAAATTCCGGCGCAGTAACGATAATCATCCGCGCGCCCAAAAATATCGGCTCGATAATTTCGGGACATACGTAGAGGTTTAACATCTCGGCGTTGAGCGCGACAGGCAGATGCCGATAGACGTTTTCATCGAGATTATCGATGGTGTCCAATGCAAAACCATCGGCTACGCGTGTACGTCGGAAGCATTTTCCGGCGAAATCGACCTTGATCGCCAATGCCGGATAGGTGCGTAATAGTTGCTTCGCGGGATCGAAATCCAACAAATGCATTTTGACCTCGAAGATATTGACATCTTCGCTGCCACCCACCGGTCGTATACTCAAGGGTTTGCGTACGTCGGTGGCGGCACGTTGATAAACCGCTTGATCAAACTTAAATGATTCATCGTCTACCGGCGGCGGCGCGTCAGGCGTAGCCCCTGCCGCATCGCGCATGGGTTTTTGTATCGGATACAAACGCGCGGGCAGCTCGGTGCCCTGACCCTCGGGGGTGATGCTTACATTGGCGAGGTCGCTACCTAGAGGCAAGGCAATATAAGTGGTGTAGACGGGCGTTTCAGCGGTCGAAAAATTGTCCATACCGCCTCCGGCCAGCGTGAAGGCCTCATCGTCATTTTGAATTTGATCAAATGCTCCGGCAACGGTATCGACCTTGCGCAATTGCACCGTCGGCAATACCAAGCGGGCCGATAAACCGCTGGCGCCGGAACCCAGAACACTGACGCTAACCCCGGCCACCATACGCACTGTGGCTGCAAACGTACCGCGCCTGGGGTCTACCGTGTCAACGAGCTTGGCCGCGAGTTGCACCGCGTTGCGGAAGCCTGCGCGCCTACAGCGTAGCGACAATTCGTTAGTCGCTGGATCCACTTCGATATTGGCGTTGAAAACGCCCAAATCCGCTGCTGCGGCACCGGTTACAGTGCTGCCGATCAACACATTGTTTTCATAAATATCGCAGGTCGCGCCGCTCAGAGGGGCATATGCGGGCCGCGCGTTGACCACTTCGCCATGCAGTCGCGTGGCCAAAATCGTGCGATTTCCGCGAATAATGATCGAGCCGACGCCCGCGCTACTGTTGCGGTGGGCGATGTCCATCGCGACCAGCGTGACACCGCCGTCCGTCACCGCAACGCCGACGCTTTTGCCATACCATTCGGCAGTGGCGAGATCGCCGCAAGTGCCACTTTCAAAAATACCCAGTTCGACGACCCGCTCCGCGCCGACCGGAATATTGGGTACTACCGTTTCGATTGTGTTGGTGCCCGCCGGTAGCGTGCGGTCGCTGACGCGTTCGCCGAAATCCGTGGCGCTGACGCGTATACGCACGCAAAACGGTGCGTCAAATTGACTTGGCACTTGCACCAAGCGCACGCTCAAACTAGACGTAGGTCGCGGTGCAGCCGGTGTTTCTATTGCGGGCGTCTCCGCTGCCTTTTCCGCCCTGCCTTGACCGCAGGCAGCGATGAACAGGCTAGCGAGTCCGACCGCCATCCATTTCACTATAGTCACGATACGCATTCCATGTGCTCCTTACGTTGAGTTAAGACCTACTAGAGTCGTACTCCCGCCCGGATTCCCCACGTACCACAATAATATTTATATGGACATTAATAGCCCATTTGAGTGGTTTGTGCAAGTTATTAATTGCCAAGCATTTTTATCGGATTTGAGAGGTGCGAAACGGATCCGTTGGGAGATCGGATGGCCCCGCGCGCGGGGATAAACGTGGACTAAGCGGGGGCGTGGGTAAATGTGCGTAAGCGGCGCATGATAGGAACTGAGGCCACACATCTGTTAAAGTAACGGCCACTGAACTCAACTTGGACGAACACATGCGACGCGCACGATTTTTCGCACGTACTATCGGCCTAGCGTGGTTGGCCGGGATCCTCTTTAGCATGGCGTTGAACGCCGAATCCGCCGTTTATCGCGGGCGTGATAAAGACGGCAATATCATCTACAGCGACCGCCCGTTTGAAGGCGCTAAGGAATGGGATCCACCTGCGGCTTCGCGTTACAGCCCGCCGGAAATGCCAAAAACGACGGCGTCTAAGGACGCAACCGCGCCTGCCGCTGCGCCGACGGAGACGCACACCAATTATGCCGCGATTAAAATCGTGCAGCCCAAAAACGATGAAAACATAAACGAGAACAGCGGCAATCTCGCCGTGACGGTGGATATTTCACCCGGTCTGCTCAAGGAGCATCGTTTGGTCGCGGTGATCGACGGGGTGCGCCAGCCGGTATTGTGGAATACCACCTCAATGGCCGTTACCGGCGTGGATCGCGGCACGCATAAATTACTCATTGAAGCGGTCGATCAACAAGGCAAAAAAATATTCGGGAAATCCCCCGCAATTGTTTTTCATATGCACCGCGCGTCGGCATTGTTTCGGCGTTGACGCATGCCCGATTTCACGCTCCACGCACAACTGACCCGCGACACCCACAGCATCGGTTCCTTTGCTTTATGTCAGGTGTTATTGATGGATGATGCCTTGTATCCGTGGTTGATCCTCGTCCCACAACGTGCCGGGATACGCGAAATTTATCAATTGTCCGCGCCAGAGCAGGCGTTGTTGATGCAGGAATCCAGCTTTTTGGCGCAGCGCTTGGCGCAATTTTTCAACGCCGATAAAATTAATATCGCGGCGCTGGGCAATGTCGTACCGCAATTACACCTGCATCATATCGTGCGTTATCAGACCGATTCCGCGTGGCCGGCCCCGGTGTGGGGCGCGCACGCGCGCGTACCCTATGCGCCAGGCCAGGCGGTAGCACGTGTCGGCGAGCTCAAACCCCTATTGCAACCCATGCTTTTATCCTGCTAAAGTAGCATTGCACTATAAAGGTGCAATGTGCCTCAAAGTAGCCCATTGGGCACCACCGCCGACTCCCGATGTCTATCTTAACATATTGTATTTTATAATATTATCACTATTGGCCAGGGGCTTGCAATCGCCCTGGCAACAGAGGCAGATATGCAGCATCGCGCACCTTCATGGCCATAGATTACCGTCGTATTGTAGAAAATCTGACCACTGCCGTGGTGCTGACCGGGGCCGACTTGCGCCTGTGTTATGTGAACCCGGCGGCCGAGGTGTTGTTGGCCTGTAGCGCCCGCCATGTGCAGGGCGGCCTATTGGCGGACATGTTTCGCGGCTCGCCTGAATTTGCGCTGGCCTTAACGCGCGCCAGCCACTATGGACAATCTTTCACCGAATACGCGATGACGCTGGTCACACCGCCACCCATTAAGACCATACGCGTGGACTGCACCGTCACCCCCATCATGGACCCGGCCGCCCCTCTCTTACTGCTGGTCGAGATCCAACCGTTGGAACGCATGCTCCAGATTAATAAAGACGAAGGCGTTATCACCCAACAAACCGCGTTACGCGCCTTGCTGCGCGGCTTGGCTCACGAGGTCAAAAATCCGTTGGGCGGATTGCGCGGCGCGGCGCAATTATTGGAGCGCGAATTGCCCAGCGCGGCCTTACAAGAATACACCCAGGTGATTATTCAAGAAGCCGATAGATTACAAAATCTGGTCGATCATTTATTGGGTCCGCACCAACTGCCACGCCGGCAACATCTCAATTTGCACGAGGTGCTGGAGCATGTGCGCACCCTGGTGAAAATAGAAATGCCGCCGGGTATCGTTATCGAACGCAATTACGATCCGAGCTTGCCCGACACGTATGCGGATCGCGATCAATTGGTGCAGGCGGTGTTGAATATTGTGCGCAATGCTTGTCAGGCCTTGGGCGAACAAGGGCGCATCGAATTACGCACGCGGGTGTACCGGCAATTCACCATTGCGCATCGCCGCCATAAACTGGTGGCGCGGATCGACATCTCAGACAACGGTCCCGGCATCGCCCCCGAATTGCTCGAACATATTTTTATCCCCATGGTCAGCGGACGCGCCAATGGCACGGGTCTGGGTTTGTCGATTGCGCAATCGCTGATCAATCACAACGACGGTGTTATCCAGTGTGCCAGCGAGCCTGGAAAAACGCTGTTTTCGATCTATTTGCCGGTGGCGGTGGCCGCCACGCCGGAACACCCTGCAAGGAGAAATATATGATATCCACACCGTCTATTTGGGTCGTTGACGATGATCGTTCGATACGTTGGGTGTTGGAAAAGGCCTTGCACCAAGCCGGAATGGAAGTCACGACGTTTAATAATGCCGACGGATTATTAGAACGTTTGGCGCGCACCAAGCCCGACGCCTTGATCACCGATGTGCGCATGCCGGGCATGGATGGCTTGGCGTTGCTCGATAAAATTCATCATCGATATACGCAATTGCCGGTCATTATCATGACCGCGCATTCCGATTTGGACGCTGCGGTTTCCGCCTATCAAGGCGGTGCATTCGAATATTTGCCCAAACCCTTCGATATCGACGAGGCGGTGAGTTTGGTGCGCCGCGCGGTCGATCATGGTAAACGCGGCCACGTCGTCGCGCATCAGGATGTGCAACAAAAAAATCCCGAAATTATCGGTGAAGCGCCCGCCATGCAAGAGGTGTTTCGTGCGATAGGGCGGTTGTCGCGCTCGACGATTACAGTGCTGATCAACGGCGAATCCGGCACCGGTAAAGAACTGGTCGCACACGCATTGCATAGGCATAGCCCGCGCGCCGCAAAACCGTTTATCGCGATTAATACAGCGGCGATTCCGCATGATTTGTTGGAATCGGAATTATTCGGCCACGAACGCGGCGCGTTCACGGGCGCGCAAGCGCAACGCCGCGGACGTTTTGAACAGGCCGATGGCGGGACGCTTTTTTTAGATGAAATCGGCGACATGCCTTCGGAATTACAAACGCGATTATTGCGCGTGTTATCGACCGGAGAATTTTATCGCGTCGGCGGCGTCGAGCCGGTAAAAGTCGATGTGCGCATCATCGCCGCGACGCATCAAAATTTAGAAACGCGCGTTAAAGAAGGGCGTTTTCGTGAAGATTTATTTCATCGTCTGAATGTTATTCGTGTCAATATTCCCGCATTGCGCGAACGCCGCGAGGATATCCCGATTCTGATGCGTCATTATTTACAACGCGCGGCCGAAGAATTGGCCGTCGAACCCAAGCGTTTGCGCGCCGATGCGGTGGAATTTTTGCGCAATTTGCCATGGCCGGGCAATGTGCGGCAACTCGAAAATACCGCGCGTTGGTTGACGGTAATGGCGTCGGGCCGCGAAATCGTTATCGACGATTTGCCTCAGGAATTGCGCGAACCCAACGCGCCGCAAAATGCGGATCTAGGCGGTTGGGAAGACGCCCTCAAACGTTGGGCGGAATGGCGCTTAAATCAGGGTGAACAGGCGATTTTAGACACCGCGACTCCGGCATTC
>CAKKRP010000039.1:18135-18646 GCA_919902765.1 Gammaproteobacteria bacterium
CGGCATTCGAGCGCATCATGATAGAGACCGCGATGCAACGCGCCGGAGGGCATAGGCAAGACGCCGCCAAATTGCTAGGGTGGGGTCGCAACACCTTGACCCGCAAGATCAAAGAGCTGGGGTTGGAAGGACGCTTCGTGTCATAATCGACACATGTTCCACGTCATACTTTTCCAGCCGGAGATCCCCCCCAACACCGGCAATATCATACGCTTGTGCGCCAACACCGGCGCGCAATTGCATCTTATCAAGCCCTTAGGGTTTGAGATGGATGACAAACGCCTGCAACGTGCCGGCCTGGATTACCACGAGTGGGCGCGTGTACACGTACACGAAGATTGGGACACCTGCCTCATCGCTGCCGCACCCACCCGCGTGTTTGCCTGCACCACCAAGGCCCAACGCGCCTATACCGACATCCAATTCGCGGCCAATGATGCGTTATTGTTTGGTCAAGAAACGCGTGGACTGCCTGCACAGCTCTTGCGAAGCCTGCCACAAGAACACCGGT
>CAKKRP010000040.1 GCA_919902765.1 Gammaproteobacteria bacterium
GATTTGGATGCCATCCCCCCCGTTGCCATCGCGCAATTGAATATCAGCGCGCGCATCGGCAATATCCCACGCATATTACGTTTTCCTAACGGGGCGCAATTTGAAACGGATCGCAATGATTTGGTTGATCAAATCTTAATACGTTTCGCATTGTCCAAGCCCAATAGCATCTTACATCGTTTGGAATCCAATCTACGCTTGGCGGCGCTCGCCCTGGCCATGCTAGCCGGCTTGTCGTGGCTGACCATTCAATTCGGCGTCCCGTTATTTGCAAAATATATTGCCTTTTCCGTGTCCCCGGAAACCGCCGCGTTGATCGGACAAGGGACGTTAGATGTATTGGACAAATCGATATTCGAACCCAGCGAATTGGCGGAATCCAGGCAACAGCGCTTGCAGAAACGTTTTAAAGCCTTAGTGGCGCTACAACAAGATGCCTATGCTTACGAGTTGCTGTTTCGCGTGGGCGGAAAAATCGGCCCCAACGCGTTTGCCTTGCCTTCCGGCGCGGTGGTGATGACGGATGAGTTAGTGCAATTGACGCACAATGACGACGAATTATTGACCGTGCTTGCGCATGAAATAGGGCATACACAACAACGCCATGGATTACGCCATGTACTGCAAACCTCCGTCATGTTCCTCATCGTAACCGCCCTGACCGGCGATGTGTCGCAAGCCAGCGGATTGGTAGCGACCTTGCCCACGGCCTTGATCGACGCACAATATTCCCAAACCTTTGAACGCGAAGCGGATAACCACGCCTTGCTCACGCTACGGCAATTGGCCATAGACCCGGTACACTTCAAAAATTTGATGCTACGCATAGAAAAAAAATATAAAGACAGTGGCAAATTACCGGCCTTTCTCTCCAGTCACCCCGCGACGGAGGAACGCGTAAAGCTGTTTGATCGAATGGCGGCTCACCGTTCGGAAAAATAGCGATATCGCACAAACGTATAGCCTGAAATGTTGAAAAGTGCTATAACAAACACATTGGAGAGTGCTAAGCGCGCCTATTAAACAATAGCGCCGCCAAACACCCGCGCAACGCGTTGCACGAGCGTAGTCGTCGCCGCATTTCATCTTGGAGGCATGCATATGAGCAACAAAATCGATCACCCGTTACACTCCGATGTCACTTTAGACGTGTCCGGACTTACCTGCCCCGGCCCTATGGTGTCGGCAAAGCGTTTATTAGACGATTTAGCGGACGGGCAAACACTGTTGTTGATTTCAGATTGCGCGGGCACGCACGATGATCTCGCCGCATGGGCCAAACATACGCGCCATCAGTTATTACATATGGAAAATATCGGCGAGAAAAAGGTCGCTTACTATATACAAAAAGGCGATCCATGGCCGGTCAATGTCAGCCTCGATACCGTCGGCACACGCTGCCCTGGCCCGGTGATCGAGGCTGCGCACCTGCTGAGAGGGCTAAAAAAAGGCGAGATACTGAAACTCGTCAGCAATTGCGAAAGCGCGCTAAAAGATGTTACCTCGTGGTCTAGCGCCACCGGGCACGCGCTACTCGGCACCCGTCGCGACCCCAACGGGGTGATGAGTTTTTATATTAAGGCTTAAATCGTCGTCAGCGCGCATCTTGCCATATTGAATAATAACATATTTTATGTCGGCGTGGCGCTACATGTACGACGCGGGCACTATCGTTTGGGATATAGGCGTATCTCTCAACTGGGTATAGGATAGTCCTTCATGTGCGGCCCATAACCCACTTCTGCGCCGGTGAGTGCCGCACAAGTCAACCCACGTCTTGCAGGAATGACGCATGCGCACGAGTGAAGTTTACGCAGTGCTCAATCAAGAATTTTTGAGCGCGGAATCCGGACAACATACGCCCGTGATGTTGTGGGGTCCACCCGGCATCGGTAAATCGCAATTAGTCGCACAAGTCGCCGCGCAACACGATGTCACGATGATAGACATACGTCTCTCGCAAATGGAACCCACCGATCTGCGCGGCATCCCGTTTCGCAGCGAAAACCGCGTCGAATGGGCCATCCCTGCGATGCTGCCCGACGCAACACGGCATGGCGCGCGCGGAATATTATTTTTAGACGAAATCACCTCCGCGCCACCGAGCGTTTCCGCCGCCGCATATCAATTGATTTTGGATAGATCTCTAGGCGAATATGCCATCCCCGAAGGCTGGGCGATATTCGCCGCAGGCAATCGCCAAGGTGATCGCGGCGTGACTTACACCATGCCCGCGCCACTGGCCAATAGATTTTCGCATTACGAAGTAGAGCCTCACTTAGATGACTGGGTCGCGTGGGCCTTTGCACATAATGTAGACGAACGCTTAATCGGATTTCTGCGTTTTCGCCCGGAATTATTGTTCGAATTCGATGCGCAACGCAACCCCATCGCGTTTCCAAGTCCGCGCTCTTGGGAGTTTGCGGGCCGCGCCTTGAGCAAATTCGACGGCCGACCGCGCTTGATGTTGGGCGGTTTACAGGCCTGTGTCGGTGCCGCACCGGGATTGGAATTACACGCCTATGTGGAGAGTGTCACGCGCATGCCCGATGTGCATGCCATTGCGCGCGGCGAATGCCAAGATGTACCGGAGGAATTGGATTTACAATATGCAGTAGCATCCGCGCTGGTCGCGCAGGCGATACGCGTCAAGAAAAAACCCGAAGAAAATTCCACGCTGGATTTTATTCTCGCCTATGCCGCATTATTTCCGCAGCGCGAAATGGGCGTGATGCTGGTATCCGATCTACATCGCGCAATGGGCGCCGGTGTCACTCAAGCGGCGAATTTCAAACCTTGGGCGCGCCAAGTGTTGGACTTGATGTTCGATCATGCCTAACGACACCGGCCACGCCGCCAATCAACTCAGCAAGGCGCGCACGCGTTTGATTTTAGACAAACCGTTTCTCGGCGCGTTGGTGTTGCGCCTGCCGTTGGTGGCGGCGGACCCGCAATATTGCCCCACGGTCGCCACCGATGCGCGTAATTTTTATTTTAATCCCGAATACATCGCCGGGATGAACATCAAACAAATGCAATTCGTGTTGGCGCATGAGGCCTTGCACTGCGCACTCACACACTTCGCGCGGCGTGGCCATCGCGACCGCCAGCGCTGGGACATCGCCTGCGATTATGCGATCAACGGCATTTTAGTCGATGAAGGCATGTCGCCCTGCCCCGGCGCGTTGGTCGAGGCCGGTTTTCGCGGCCTGAGCGCCGAAGAAATTTACCCCTCCATCGTCGAAAATCCCGACCAAGAAACGCAGGATGGGCATTGGTACGACAATGAACCGAGGCCTTCCAGCGCCGACGAAAAAGACCATAACGGCGAGACCAAACAACCGCCGCCACTGAATAATCAACAACGCGATGAATTAAAACAGCAATGGCAACAGCGCTTAGCCTCGGCACTACAATCCGCGCAACACGCCGGAAAACTGGGCGCGCACCTAGCGCGCATCGCCGAGCGGCTGATCCAACCCGCGTTGCCGTGGCAAGCCGTGCTTGCGCGTTATATCAACAGCCTGGCGCGTGCCGATTATTCCTTTACGCGACCCTCCAGCCGCCGCGAAGGCCCGGCCTTATATCCCACCTTATGCAGCCACAGCATTAACATCGTCGCCGCTGTGGACACCAGCGGCTCGGTGAACACCAAAGACCTCGCGCAGTTTACTTCCGAATTGAATAGTCTACGCGCGCAAGTGCATGGGCGCGTCACGCTCATCGCGTGTGATAGCGAACTCGCACCAGGGTCGCCGTGGATTTACGAACCGTGGCAGGATTTGGAATTGCCCAAACATTGGAAAGGCGGCGGCGGCACCAGTTTCATGCCGGTTTTCGATTGGGCTGCGACGCAAGACCTGTCCCCCGATATCTTGATCTATTTTACCGATGGAAAAGGCGCGTTTCCAAAACACGCGCCGCTTTATCCTGTGCTATGGTTAATTAAGGGTAACGCCAAGGTGCCGTGGGGCGAGCGTTTGGCATTGAATTGAGAGTATCATGATAGAACTTTCGCACGCAGATGAATTACGCCTCAGCATTATGTTCACGGAGCCGTTATATGCCGTGCGCATAGACGAAAACCGCATGATCTTGCACGCGCTGTTGGAGCGCGGCGAGATCAATTTTCCGCTCAGCCCCAACTGTCAAACCGCGCGCTACCTCAAACAAGTGCGCGAATATCTGTCCAGCCATGCGCTAGGCTCCCCCGGCGGTTATCCGGTGTTTTTGCAACGCTGGGCGCGCATGGGCCAAATACGCGGTGAAACCTTGGCGGGTTTGTTGTGCATAGGCGAACCCGAGGCCGTAGTCGCCGCCGCGCACGTACCTGCGCTGACATTGGAACTCGCGCGTCGCGTGTGGTGGGCGTCTCCGACGGCCGAAATTGCGCGTCAATTATTGCGCCGGCCGGATTTTGTGCCCGCCGATTTAGGCCACACACTCGCGCAGTTTTTACTCGATGCCTTGCCGTTTGAACAAGAATCGAAATTGGTGGTGGAAAGTGTCGCCTTGTTGTTACAACCCGGTTTATTGTCTGACGACGCGCGCGCAATTTTGTGGCGCGGCGCGCAACGTCACGCGGGATATTTGACCGGCTTTATTAAAGGCGCGCCGGATGATATTCCGGCCCAAGCCTCGGCACATCCCGAACATGCGCATGTAATATTCAAGATCAATGCATCGAATTTACATCATAATCATTATGCGCGCCTCGTTGCACGCGTGATGAGCGTAGCGGGACAAAATTTTTTGATCGAACTGGAACGCGCCATCAAGAGCGTCGCCGATCAAGACACGGTAATATTATTATTCGAGGCCATCGCGGAATATTTTTCAAACGGATCGCAAACCAAAAACAGCGACGACGCGACATCATGCCTGACCCGCTGCCCGGAACTGGCACCCATTATTGCCGCGATCAAATCGCTAGAGACCTACAATTCCAACAGCTTAAATGACATCTTAGGCCGCACCGACGCGGTGGGGTCGGTCATGCGCAAAAAATTGACCTCGCTCACCGCCCCCTTGCTCACACATTTACACGCATTGCGCGCGGTACCTATCCATGGATGAACACGCTTATCGCGCCATCCATCGCGACGCCAATCCGGTGCGTTGCGTCTTCGCCAAAACCATATTGAGCGCGCGTTTTCGCTGTGGCGCAGCGCAAAAAATGTTACTCGCCGAACGCGAGACCGTCGCCTGCATAGACAACGGCACGCGTGAATTATGTCAGCAATTATTGGAATTGTTCGCCGAAAAATCACGCTTCGCCTTGCGGCGCATGGACGAAGCGCCGTTAACGCACGGCCAGACGATGCGAATACAAATCGGCGGATTGACGGCAGTGAAAAATCTATCTAACGCGCCACAGGAAAATGGCGATGACGTACGCTGTATCGTCAAACAAATACGTCAGCAATTTCACGACTTTGAGTCGTTGCCGTTTGACGTGATTATGCGGGAGATTGTGCATATACAGTGGCGGGGGAAAAAATAACTGGCAAATTTCGCCTAGGGCGTTGCCCTCAACGTCAACTACCCATCCGCCGCGCCAACTCCGACTCCCGCCCCCGCAAAAATTCCTTCAACAACGCCGGAGCGTTACCGGCGACAGCGCCTACGCCGGTGGCAATTTCACCGCTCGTGCTGGACCGGCGCGTGGCTATATTGGGTTTATCGCCCCATGATGGGTTACCGCGCCACCCGTAAGTTGGCCCACTTTGCACCACCTCCCTCTGGCATTTAATTGAACGACCGAAAAAATTCTTAACCCCATGTTAAACAAAGAATAAGCGCTGATTTACGCAAAAAATGGGTGTTTTAGCCATAAAAATAAATAAGCGCTAAGAGGCTTACACCGCTTGACAGGCCCATTCATTGCTTCCTATAGTGTTACGAAGTGGGAAATTGTGGGACATTGTGGGCAATCGGGTGAAATGTGTACCGTGGCGTCAATACTCTAACGCTAGATGACAAAGGACGGCTTACGCTGCCGTCACGCTATCGTCAGCGTCTACAAGAAGATTGCCAAGGGCAGGTGGTGGTCACGGTCGATCGTGACTTGTGCCTGCTGATATACCCTTTTGGAGAATGGGAAGAAATCGAACGCAAATTGGTCAAGCTGCCAAGCTTGAACCCGCAGGCACGCCAGCTTCAACGCTTGTTGATCGGGCATGCCACCGAGGTTGAACTGGACAGTCACAGCCGTTTGCTATTGCCGCCGCCGTTGCGCGAGTTTGCCAAACTAGACCGTCAAGTGGTCTTGATCGGCCAGGGCAATAAGTTCGAGTTGTGGGATGAGAGTTTGTGGAATACCCGGCGTCAAGCCTGGTTGGCGGAGGGGGATGATGGGCAGTGGCTCGCAGATGGATTGGATAAGCTCTCTCTATAACCATGACAGCAGTGGAATTACACACACCGGTCCTACTCGATGAGGCACTGGCGGCACTAAATCTTACGCCCGCAGGCATTTATATCGATGCCACTTTCGGGCGCGGCGGGCATAGCCTGGCCATGTTGCGGCACTTGGGTACCCACGGGCGCGTCTATGCGTTCGATAAGGATCCAGAGGCCGTACGTCACGCACACAATATGTTCGCGGATGAACCGCGTTTTACCATACGTCATGGGTCGTATGTACAACTAGAACAGTTTGCGAGGGCCTGGGGCATTATGGCTCGGGTACAAGGTATATTAATGGACTTGGGCGTATCGTCTCCGCAGCTCGACACCCCTGAACGCGGCTTCAGTTTCCGCGATGAGGGACCCCTCGATATGCGCATGGATACCACGCAGGGCGAAAGCGCCGCTACGTGGCTGGCGCGCGCCAGCGAGGCGGACATTGCCTATGTGCTCAAAGAATATGGCGAGGAACGCTACGCCAAACGCATTGCGCGCGCCATTGTAAACGCCCGCGTGCAAACCCCTTTTACGACCACTCGCCAATTGGCCGAGGTGGTGGCGGCGGCCAATCCGGCCTGGGAACGCCACAAGGATCCATCGACCCGCGCCTTTCAGGGCATACGCATCTTTATTAATAACGAGCTGGCCGATCTCGACCAGGCCTTACCCCAGGCGCTGAATGTGTTGGCACCGTCAGGCCGTCTGGTGGTGATCAGTTTTCATTCACTGGAAGATCGAATCGTGAAAAATTTTATGCGTGACGAGGCCAAGGGCGATGATCTGCCGCCGGACTTTCCGATACGCGCAGCCGAGTTGCACGCGCGCATGCGCTTGGTCGGTAAGGCGGTCAAGCCGTCGGATGACGAGATCCGCGCCAACCCGCGCGCGCGTAGCGCGGTGTTGCGTGTCGCGGCGCGTCTGTCATGAGCGCGACCGCCCACGCCGTTCACGAACAAATCGCGCCGCGTGCCTGGCGCATACGCATCCAATTGCGCTTGATTTTGGTGTTGGTGGTGGTGTCGGCCTTGGCGGTGATCTATACCAAACATTGGAATCGCAAATTATTCGTTGAATTGCAGGAGTTACAACATCAACGCGACCAACTCAATGTCGAGTGGGGGCAATTGCAACTCGAACAAAGCGCCTGGGCCACGCATATCCGCGTCGAACAGATTGCGCGCGAGCGTTTGGGCCTTATCCAACCGCCGCCGGATAAAGTGGTGGTGATACGCCCATGAACGCCCACACCCCCGACACGCAATGGCAGCGTCGCCTGACCTGGGTGACGCTGGGGTTGTGCGTGGCGGGCGCGGCGCTGGGGTGGCGCGCGTTTGATTTGCAGGTGTTGGACAAGACCTTTTTGCAGGCGCGCGGCGATGCGCGCCATTTGCGCGTGGTGCCGCTGCCCGCCCATCGTGGCAATATTGTGGATCGCCAAGGCGATATCTTGGCCGCCAGCACGCCGGTCGATTCGATCTGGGTCAACCCCGAAGATATCGACCTGGCCGATCCACACTGGACGCAACTCGCCCAATTTTTGAATCTGCCGCTAGCGCAGATCCACACCCATGTGCAAACCTATCACGACCGCACATTTGTGTATTTGCGTCGTCACCTCGCGCCGGATCTAAAAGACCGGGTGATGGCGCTAAAATTGGCCGGTGTATATGCGCAACGCGAATACCGGCGTTTTTATCCGTCGGGCGAGATCGCAACCCAGGTGCTAGGTGTCACCGATGTCGATGATCGCGGCATCGAGGGTCTGGAACTCTCTTACGATAATATATTGCGTGGCACGCCAGGGGCGGAGCGCGTCGTCAAAGATCTGCTCGGCAAGGCCGTCGAACGCGTCGAACTGGTGCGCGAGGCCAATCCCGGCGCGCTGTTGACCTTGAGCATTGATCATCGCATCCAATATCTGGCCTACCGCGAACTCAAGGCGGCGGTGTTGCAACACCACGCCCAGGCCGGTAGCGCGGTGGTGTTGGATACGCAGACCGGCGAGGTCTTGGCGATGGTCAACCTGCCCGCCTACAATCCCAATAATCGCCCTGAATATCGCAGCATGAATGCGCGCAATCGCGCCGTCACCGACGTGTTGGAACCGGGTTCTACGGTCAAACCCTTCGCGGTGATCACGGCCTTGACGCAACACGCCTATGCGCCGCAAACACTAATCGACACCCGCCCCGGCAGCCTGCAAATCGGTGGACGCACGATCCGCGACGTGCATAATTACGGCGTCATCAATGTCGCGCAGATCATTCAAAAATCCAGCAACGTCGGCATCGCCAAGATCGCGTTGTCGCTGCCCAAAGAGGCCTTGTGGCAGACCTATAACGACGCCGGTTTGGGCCGGGTGACCGACAGCGGTTTCCCCGGCGAGGCCAGCGGTCGCTTACCGCCGCATCGCTTGTGGCACACCATCGACCAGGCCTCGTTGTCGTTTGGTTATAGCATGGCGGTGACGCCGTTGCAGCTCGCCCATGCCTACGTGGCGCTGGCCAATGACGGCCTGGCGATGCCGATCTCGTTTATCAAGCGCAATGTCCCGCCCGAGGGTTTTCGCGTGCTCGATGGCGCGGCGGTGCGCACAGTGCGCACGATGCTGGAAACCGTCGTCGAGGAAGACGGCACTGGCGTGCGTGCGCGCGTGCCCGGCTATCGCATCGCCGGCAAGACCGGCACCGTGCGCAAAGTCGGCGTGAACGGTTATATGGAAAATAAATATCTGTCGTTGTTCGCCGGGTTTGCGCCTGCCAGCCGCCCGCGTTTGGCGATGGTGGTGGTGGTCGATGAGCCAACCGGCGTGTATTACGGCGGCCAGGTCGCGGCCCCGGTGTTCAGCGCGGTGATGGCGGGTGCGTTACGCATGTTGGACGTGCCACCGGACAATGCGCCGAGCGGCCCGTTGAAGGTCGCCCATTTGGCCGGGGTGGCAACCCCATGAACCTGAACGCCGCGCCGATCACCCCTGCCCCGCTGACCAAGCTCTTGGCCGGGCTGACGACGGTCGCGCCGGAACAGGATAGATTAATCAGCGGTCTGGCCTTGGATAGCCGCGAGGTCAAGGCGGGCGACGTGTTCTTCGCGCGTCTGGGCACGCAGCAAGACGGCGCGCGTTATATTGATTCCGCCATCGCCGCCGGGGCCATCGCCGTGGTCGCCGACAGTGATACCACCTTCACCGACCCCAACGTGCCAACGTTTAGATTGGCGCATCTTGACGCCAAATTGGGCGAGATCGCCGCACGTTTCTACAATCATCCGGCGCGCGACCTGTGCGTGATCGGTATCACCGGCACCAATGGCAAGACCTCGTGCAGCCAGTTCACCGCGCAATTATTGAGCACGCCGACCTGCCCGACGGGCATCATCGGCACTGTCGGCAACGGGGTGTTCGGTGCGTTGACCCACGGCGTACACACCACGCCGGACGCGCTGGCGCTGCAACTCTGGTTACACGCGTTCCGTGCGCATGGTATGCGTTATGTCGCGATGGAGGTGTCGTCGCACGGTCTCGATCAAGGGCGAGTCAACGGCGTCGATTTCAGCGTCGCGGTATTGACCAATCTGAGCCGCGATCACCTGGATTATCACGGCGATATGGAGAGTTATGCCGCCGCTAAGAGTTTGCTGTTTACCCGCCCCGGCCTGCGTTATGCGGTGCTCAACATGGATGATGAATTGGGTCAACGCTTGGCGACGACCCTGCCCGCCGAAGTACAAGGTGTGGGTTACAGCCTGGACGCCGACACCAAACTGCCGCGCGGCATGTTACACGTGGTGGTGAAAAAACTCAGCCTGTCCCCCGCCGGGATAGAGATGGACGTACTCAGCCCGTGGGGTGATCATCACCTGCACACCCATTTATTGGGCCGTTTCAATGCCTCGAACGTGTTGGCGGTATTGGCCACGGCCCTGGCCTTGGGCCTGCCGCTGGGCGAGGCGGTCGCGCGGGTCGCCACGCTACAAGCCCCGCCGGGGCGTATGGAGTGTTTCGGCGGTGGCGCGGGACAGCCATTGGTCGTCGTGGATTACGCACATACCCCGGATGCCTTAGAACAGGTATTATCCACACTACGCGAACATACCACGGGCGATTTGTGGTGCGTGTTCGGGTGTGGCGGTGATCGTGACCGTGGTAAACGCCCGCAAATGGCGTCCGTCTGCGAACACTATGCGGATCGCGTGGTCATCACCGACGATAATCCGCGCCGCGAAGACCCGCAACAAATTATCCAAGACATCCTGGCTGGGTTAAAATATCCCAATCATGCCCAGGTGCAACGTGATCGCGCCCAGGCCATCGCGCAGGCCGTGACACAGGCGACGCCCGGCGATGTCATCTTGGTCGCGGGTAAAGGGCATGAGGATTATCAAATCATAGGCACGCAACGCCGTCATTACAGCGACCGCGAGACCGTCGCACAACTGCTGGGGGTGACCCATGCGTGAGCAGCGCTTGTTGCGCGAATTCACGCTGGCGCAGGCCGCCGCTGTGCTGGGCATTGCGGCGCCCGCACGCGCGGTGACGTTTAGCGGCGTCAGCACCGACACCCGCACCTTGCAGGCCGGGGAATTGTTCGTCGCCTTGCGCGGACCCAATTTTGACGGCAACACCTACGTCGCCGCCGCCGCCGAACGCGGCGCGGTAGCCGCGCTGGTGGATCGCGCCGTGGACGCCGATATCCCCACCCTGCAGGTCGCCGATACGCGGCTGGCCTTGGGGGCCTTGGGCGCAGCACGCCGCGCCGCCTATAAGTTCCCGGTCGTAGCGGTCACCGGCAGCAATGGCAAGACCTCGGTCAAAGAAATGATAGGCCACATCCTGCGCGAGGCGGGTGGCAATATCCTGGTCACCCAGGGCAATCTAAACAACGACTTGGGCGTACCGCAGATGTTGCTACGTCTAACCCAGCAACACACTGGCGCGGTGATCGAGATGGGCGCTAACCATCTCGGCGAAATCGACTATCTGACGCATTTGACCAAACCCACAGTCGCCGTCATCAACAACGCCGACACCGCGCATCTGGAAGGCTTCGGAAGTTTAGACGGCGTGGCCAAGGCCAAGGGCGAGATTTACGGCGGCTTGGGCAAACAAGGTATCGCCATCATCAACGCTAACGATCATTATGCGGATTATTGGCACAAGCTGAATCGTCAACGCACGATAATGAGCTTCGGAATAGGCGTCGGGGCGGATGTCGAGGCGCACGCAGTCCGTTTGACCGCCAGCGGCAGCCAATTTGAATTGCACACCCCACAAGGGGACGCGCCGGTACAAATCCAATTGCTGGGCCAGCACAATGTGATGAACGCGTTGGCGGCCAGCACTGCGGCGCTAGCGACAGGCGCCAGTCTGAGCAATATCGTACATGGCTTGGCCTCGATGACGCCGGTCAAAGGCCGTTTGCAATCCAAACGCGCGCGCGATGGCGCGACCGTCATCGACGACACCTATAACGCCAACCCAGCCTCGTTGCGCGCCGGAATTCAAGTGTTAAAGGCCTGCGACGGCACGCGCATCTTGGTGCTGGGCGATATGGGCGAACTCGGCCCCGACAGCGCGCATCTGCACGCCGCTGCCGGTGACGAGGCACGCGCCGCAGGCATCGACAACTTATTTGCGGTCGGCAAACTCAGCGCGGCGGCGGTCACGCATTTCGGCGCGCAGGCCATGCACTTTGCCGACCAGCCCGGTTTGATCGCGGCGCTGGCCGCCGAACTAAAACCGGGCGTCACACTGTTGGTCAAAGGCTCGCGCAGCAGTCGTATGGAAAATGTCGTCGCCGCCTTGTTAGAAACCGCTTAGGGGAGAAACACGCGTGTTGTTGTATCTGACCGAATATTTAGCCAAATATTGGAGCGTATTTAATGTATTCCAATATTTGACCTTGCGCGCCATCTTAGGCGTGATCACGGCCTTGTTGATCGGGTTAATCGTCGGCCCCAAGATGATACGCAGTCTGACGGCGCGCCAAATCGGCCAACACATCCGCAAAGACGGCCCGCAGACGCATCATAAAAAAGCCGGTACGCCGACCATGGGCGGCGCGTTGATCTTGGTGTCTATCGTCATCGCCACCTTGTTGTGGTCAGATCTTTCGAATCGCTATATGTGGGTCACGGTCGGCGTGCTGGTCGCGTTCGGCATCATCGGCTATCTCGACGATTACATCAAATTGGTCAAAAAAGACCCCAAGGGATTAAGCGCGAAGGCCAAATACGGTTTGCAAACCATCGCCGGTTTAGCGACTGCGTTTTATTTGTTTCACAACGCCAGTCTGCCGGTCGAAACGACGCTTTATGTGCCGTTTTTTAAGACCATCGCGATCCCGTTGGACTGGTGGTATGTGCCGTTTGTGTATTTGGTCATCGTCGGTTCGAGCAACGCAGTGAATTTGACCGACGGCTTGGATGGCCTGGCGATTATGCCCACGGTGATGGTCGGCGGCGCCTTGGGTTTGATCGTTTATCTGGCCGGTAATCGCGTGTTTGCGGAATATTTGGGCATACCGCACGTGCCGCACGTCGGCGATTTGGTGGTGTTTTGCGGATCTTTGGTCGGCGCGGGCCTGGCCTTTTTGTGGTTCAACACCTATCCGGCGCAGGTCTTCATGGGCGATATCGGCGCGCTGTCGTTGGGCGCGGCGCTGGGCGTGATCGCGGTGTTGGTGCGGCAAGAGTTGGTGCTGTTCATCATGGGCGGTGTGTTCGTGATGGAGGCGGTGTCGGTGATGATGCAAGTCGCGTCGTTCAAACTCACCGGCAAACGCATATTTAGAATGGCCCCCATCCATCATCATTTTGAATTAAAAGGCTGGCCGGAACCACGCGTCATTGTGCGTTTTTGGATCATCACGGTGATCTTGGTGCTGGCCGGATTGGCGACGTTGAAACTGAGATAAACATGGCCCACGCGACACCCACATACGACAATCACATCATCGGTCTAGGCGCGACCGGGATGGCGGTGGCGCGCTTTTTGGCGCGGCGCGATGAATCGTTTGTGGTGTTTGACAGCCGCGCCGAACCGCCGCTGGCGGCGCAATTCGCGCGCGATTTTCCGCACACCGAATTGCATTGCGGCGTGTTTGACATTGCAGCGTTTGCACGCGCCAAACGCCTGATTGTCAGCCCCGGCGTGGCCTTGCGCGAACCGGCGATTCAACACGCGCTGGCCTTGGGCATCCCCGCCATCGGCGACATCGAATTATTCGCACAAACGGCGCGCGCGCCAGTCATCGCGATCACCGGCGCGAACGGCAAAAGCACCGTCACCACCTTGGTCGGCGACATGGCGCGTGACGCGGGTATGGACGTGCGTATCGGTGGAAACTTGGGCACACCGGCGTTGGATCTGCTGGGCGAATCTGAACCGCAACTCTATGTGCTGGAATTATCCAGCTTCCAATTGGAGACCACCGACACACTCGCGCCGCGCGCCGCCGTAGTACTGAATATCAGCGCCGATCACATGGATCGCTATGCCGATGTGGCGGAATATAGCGCCGCCAAGGCGCGCATTTATACGCATGCGCAAACGCGTATCGCCAATGCCGACGATGCCGTGGTGATGGCCATGGTCAAACATGACGCGGCATGCATCGCCTTCACGCTGCACACGCCGCGCGCGGACCAATACGGCATCATTGAGGCCGACGGTGCGCGTTGGTTGGCACGGGGCACACAACGCTTAATCAACGAACGCGAATTAAAAATCGCCGGGCGTCACAATACCGCAAACGCATTGGCGGCCTTGGCCTTGGGCAAGGTCGTGGGCTTGCGCGACGACGCGATGTGCCAGACCTTGCACCGTTTCGCGGGTTTGCCGCACCGCACGCAATGGGTCGCCGAACGCGATGGCGTGACCTGGTTTAACGATTCCAAAGGCACCAATGTCGGGGCCACCGTCGCGGCCTTACAAGGCATGCCCGGCAAGGTGGTGTTGATCGCCGGGGGCGATGGCAAGGGACAAGATTTTGCAGAATTGCGCCCTGCCCTGCAACAATTCGGTCGCGGCATCGTGTTGATCGGGCGTGACGCGTCATTGATCGCGCGCGCGGTCGGCGACGCCGTGCCCGTGCGCCCCGCGCACGACATGCGCGAGGCGGTGCAACAGGCACAACAACTCGCACAACGCGGCGATGTGGTGCTGTTGTCGCCGGCCTGCGCCAGTTTCGATATGTACAAAGGCTACACCCACCGTGGCGAGGTCTTCGTCGAAGCTGTGCGGAGCTTGCTCGCATGATGACGCGCGCCTTGAATCATATTCGCAATTTCAACCACGCGGGAACGCGGTTGTCCGGCGTGTCCAACGACGCGTGGTTGAGCGGCATCGTCTTAGCGTTGCTGACGATAGGCGTGATCATGGTCGCCTCGGCCTCCATCACCACCGCCGACAAACAAACCACGCAACCGTTTTATTATTTGTGGCGTCAGGCGATGTTTATACTCGCCGGATTGGGGGGTGCCGCCATTGTGCGCCGCATACCGTTGGCGTGGTGGGAAAACGCCAGCCGCATGTTATTGGTCGCCGCCGTGGTAATGTTGGTGGTGGTGTTCATCCCCGGATTAGGACGCACCTTGAACGGCAGCACACGCTGGCTGGCGCTAGGGCCGATCAGTATCCAAGTCTCCGAGGCGGTGAAATTATGCACCATCGTGTTTCTAGCCGGATATCTTGCGCGCCATGACGAGGCCTTACGTACCTCGCTGGCGGCCTTGTGGCGACCTTTGGCGATATTGAGCGTGTTGGCCTTGTTGTTGTTGATCGAACCCGATCTCGGCGCGACGGTGATCATTTTCGGCAGCGCATTGATCATGTTGTTCATTGCGGGCACCCCGCTCAAATATTTTCTAAGTTTAGCGGCGGCGGTCATTGCGATCTTCAGCGCCTTGGTGGTTACGTCGCCCTACAGATTAAAACGCATGATTTCTTTTTCGGACCCATGGGCCGATCCGTTTAACACCGGGTTTCAACTCACCCAGGCCTTAATCGCGTTCGGACGCGGCGAATGGTGGGGCGTGGGTTTAGGTGGCAGCGTGCAGAAACTTTTTTATCTGCCCGAGGCCCATACCGATTTCATTTATGCCGTTTTAGCCGAGGAATTGGGCCTCATAGGCGCGTTGTCGGTGATCGTGTTGTTTGGATTATTGTGCTGGCGCGCGTTAGTGATCGGGCGTCGCGCACGCGAGGTGCAACAAGATTTCGCCGCCTATCTGGCGTGGGGCATAGGCGCCTGGTTGGGCCTGCAAGCGTTCATCAATATTGCGGTGAATATGGGACTTTTACCGACTAAGGGCCTGACCTTACCGTTTATCAGCTATGGTGGTTCCAGCGTGTTTATTTGTTTAATCGCCGTGGCCTTATTATTGCGCGTGGATCGCGAGACGCAAGACGGCAGTGCGCAACAAGCCCAACAACGTCGCGGAGGTCCGTTATGGCGCCGCGCGTCTTGATTATGGCCGGGGGCACCGGCGGCCATGTCTTCCCCGCCTTGGCAGTCGCGCTCGAAT
Source organism: Gammaproteobacteria bacterium (assembly GCA_919902765.1). Taxonomy (GTDB): domain Bacteria; phylum Pseudomonadota; class Gammaproteobacteria; order S012-40; family S012-40; genus CAKKRP01. Next base: position 15,934 of record CAKKRP010000040.1, read on the forward strand.
TGCAACAACGCGGCGCGACGGTGAGTTGGCTGGGCACGCAACGCGGTCTGGAGGCCGAGGTCATTCCCAAGGCCGGGATTGACATCGACTGGGTCACCATCGGCGGACTGCGCGGCAAGGGCCTGCTTGGTTGGTTGATGGCGCCGCTGCGTTTGTCACGCGCGATGGCGCAAACCTATCGCGTATTCCGCGTGCGCAAACCCTCGGTCGTGCTCGGCATGGGTGGATTTGTGACCGGCCCCGGCGGCCTGGTCGCGTGGCTATCCGGTACGCCCCTGGTCATCCACGAACAAAATGCGCTTCCCGGCATGACCAATCGTTGGCTGGCGCGCATTGCAACACGCGTTTTAACCGCGTTCCCGGTTGCCTTTGATCATCGCCAAACGCGCGATGTCGGCAATCCGATACGCAGCACGCTGACCCACCTGCCCGCGCCCGATCAACGTTTCGCTGGGCGCACGGAAGGCGCGTTGCATTTATTGGTCGTCGGCGGCAGCTTGGGTGCCAAGGCCTTAAACGATACCGTACCGGCCGCACTCGCACTTCTACCTGTTGTGCAGCGTCATCAAGTGTGGCACCAAACCGGAAAGAAAAATCTCGTAGCGGCGCAAGCTACCTATGCCCAGGCCGGAGTAGAGGGCCGCGTCGTGCCTTTTATCGACGACATGGCCGAGGCCTATGCCTGGGCCGATTTAGTCATTTGTCGCGCCGGCGCGTTGACGATCTCTGAATTGGCCGCCGTCGGCGTGGGTGCGATCTTAGTGCCCTTCCCGCACGCGGTGGATGATCATCAAACCGTCAACGCAAAATATTTGGCCGATTGCGGTGCCGCACTACTCGTCCCGCAAACTCAATTGAGCGCGGAAAAATTGGCCGCGATGTTGCGCGATCTTAACCGCGAAAAATTACTCGCGATGGCGCGCAAGGCGCGGCACGTCGCGCGTCCCCATGCCACTGCACAGGTCGCCGATGTGTGTCAGGAGGTGGCGCGTGTTTGAACGCCTCGCCCACTACGGCCGCCGCGCCACCGATGCCAGCGGATTGGCGCGCACCAAACGCATCCACTTCGTCGGTATCGGCGGTGCGGGCATGGGCGGCATCGCCGAGGTGATGTTGAATCTGGGTTTTGAAATCACCGGCAGCGATTTGAGTGAAAACGCCGTGGTGCAACGCCTGCGTCAACTCGGCGCGCGCGTATCGGTGGGACACGCCGCAGAACATATTCCGGGGGCGGATGTCGTCGTCATTTCCAGCGCGGTGAAAGATAATAATCCGGAAATCACCGAGGCGCGTCGCTTGCGCGTACCGGTGGTGCCGCGCGCCGTCATGCTCGCCGAATTAATGCGTTTCCGTTACGGTATCGCGGTCGCGGGCACCCACGGCAAAACCACGACCACCAGCCTGGTCGCCAGCGTATTGGCCGAGGGTGGATTAGACCCGACGTTTGTGATCGGCGGCCGCCTCAACAGCGCAGGCGCTAACGCACGCTTAGGCGAAGGCCGTTTTTTAGTCGCCGAGGCCGACGAAAGCGATGCCTCGTTTTTATATTTATTACCCATGATGGCCATCGTCACCAACATCGACGCCGATCATATGGAAACCTACGGCGGGGATTTTTCGCGGCTGAAAAACACGTTTATCGAATTCCTGCATCATCTGCCGTTTTATGGCACCGCCGCGCTCTGCATAGACGACCCGGTGGTGCGCGAAATCCTGCCGCAAATCACGCGCCCGGTGCGCACCTACGGTTTTGCCGAAGATGCCGATGTGCGCGCGCGCAACGTGACGCAAAGCGGTCAACGCACACAATTTCAAGTGTGGCGCAAAAACGCGCCGCAATGGCTGGATATCGAATTAAATCTACCCGGCAATCACAACGTGTTGAATGCCTTGGCGGCGGTGACTATCGCCGACGAATTGGAAGTCGCCGACAGCGCCATCCAACATGGTTTGGCGCAATTCAAGGGTGTGGGTCGACGCTTGCAACAATGCGGCGACATCGCGTTGGCGCAAGGCCATGCGATGCTGGTTGATGATTACGGCCACCACCCGCGCGAAGTCGCCGCGACGCTGCAGGCCTTACGCGCCGGTTGGCCGGATAAACGCCTGGTCGTGGTGTTCCAACCGCATCGTTACACGCGCACGCGCGATTTGCTCGATGATTTTGCGCAGGTGTTGTCGCAAATCGACGTGTTATTGTTATTAGAAGTTTACGCCGCCGGAGAAGACCCCATCCCCGGTGCCGACGGCCGCGCCTTGGCACGCGCGATCCGCGCACGCGGCAAGATCGATCCGATTTTCGTGGCGACGCCCAACGAATTGTACGATGTGTTGCCCGATGTGGTGCGCGACGGCGATTTATTGCTGACCTTGGGTGCGGGCAACGTCGGCACCATCGCGCCCAAACTGATCGAATCCGGCATTTCCAAACGGGGGCCTGCATGATGGCGGCGTTTGACCTCAATACCGGATTGCGCGGCGAATTGCTGGAACACGAACCGCTGGCCGATCACACCTCGTGGCGCGTCGGCGGCCCTGCGCAACGAATGTATAAACCGGCGGACATCGATGACTTAGCGCTGTTTTTGAGCCAACTCGACGCCGACGAACCGCTGTTATGGGTGGGCCTGGGCAGCAATTTATTGGTACGCGACGGCGGCGTGCGCGGCACGGTGATCTTGACCAGCGGCTTGTTAAACGGACTACACCTCGAAAATACGACCACGGTGCGTGCCGAGGCCGGTGTCGCCTGCAACAAGGTCGCGCGCTTTTGCGCCCAACATCACTTAGTGGGCGCGGAATTTCTGGCCGGCATCCCCGGCACGGTCGGCGGCGCATTGGCGATGAATGCGGGGGCCTTCGGCGGCGAGACATGGACATGGGTCAACCATGTTGAAACCATAGATCGCCACGGCGAACGCCGCGTGCGCACCCCTGCGGAGTATCAAATAAGTTATCGCGAAATTCACGGCCCGCAAGGTGAATGGTTTGTCGCCGCACATTTCACATTGAACAGCGGCGACGGCGCGGCCGCGCAACAACGCATCAAGGGATTACTGGCCGAGCGCAATCGCAAACAGCCGACCGCGCAACCCAGTTGTGGCTCGGTGTTTCGCAACCCCACCGCCGATTACGCGGCGCGTCTGATCGAGGCCTGCGGACTAAAAGGCCAGTGCATAGGCGCGGCCTGCGTGTCGGAAAAACACGCCAATTTTATCGTCAACATGGGTGACGCGCGCGCCGCCGACATCGAGGCCTTGATCGCAAAAGTGCAGCACACTGTGGCGCAAACGCACGGCGTGCAATTGAAACCTGAAGTCCACATCGTGGGAGTACCGGCAGCATGAGCAAGCTACGCAACTACACCCAGCGTTCACCCCAAGAATACGGCAAAGTCGCCGTGCTCATGGGCGGTCTGTCGGCCGAACGCGAAGTGTCACTCAAAAGCGGCAAGGCGGTGTTTGACGCCTTAAAAAAAGGCGGCGTCGATGCGCACGCGGTCGATGTCGGTCGCGACATCATCCAAGTATTAGAACGCGGACGCTTTGATCGCGCATTTAATATCCTGCATGGACGCGGCGGCGAAGACGGCACGATCCAAGGCGCATTGGAATTGTTAGGTCTGCCCTACACCGGCAGCGGGGTGCTGGGCTCTGCGCTGTCGATGGACAAGATCCGCACCAAACAAGTGTGGCTAGCCCAAGGCCTGCCGACGTTACCGTTCGCCGCGCTAACGCCCGCCACCGATTTTGCGCAAGTAGTTAAGCAATTGGGTTTGCCCATGGTCGTCAAACCCGCGCGTGAAGGTTCCAGCATAGGCATTTCCAAAGTCACGCGCGTCGAAGATTTGCACAAGGCCTACGCCGCTGCGGCGCAACACGATCCCTATGTGATCGCCGAGCCGTGGTTGACCGGCGGCGAATACACCGCATCGATTTTAAATGGCGAGAGCCTGCCCTTGGTACACATGGTGCCCGACCGCGAGTTTTATGATTACGAGGCCAAATACATCTCCAACGCCACGCGCTATATGTGCCCCTGCGGATTGCCCGAGTCGCAGGAACGCGAACTCGCCGCGCTGGCCATGCGCGCGTTTGATGCACTGGATGCCAGCGGTTGGGGCCGCGTCGATATCATGTTGGACGCCAAAGGCAAACCGTGGTTGTTGGAAAACAACACCCTGCCGGGCATGACCGATCATAGCTTGGTGCCGATGGCCGCCAAGGCGGCGGGCATCAGTTTCGAAGAATTAGTATTGCGCATTTTAGACGCCAGCATCGGTCGTGTGACCTTGAGCGCGCGCGCCACGAGGTCAAAGTGATGATGCGAGACGCACACACACCCGTACGTTTTCGCCCCACACGCCGCCTGTCGATCGGGGCGTTGATCGGGATTCTCTGCGCCGCAATGACGGCGGGCGCGTGGATGATCGTGACGGATCCGCAACACTTTGTGATCCAAAAAGTTCGTTTAGAAGGCACGTTTAACCATGTCGCTATCGACACCCTCAAGCCGCGCATCGCCAGCCATCTGCGCGGCAATTTTTTTACCGTCGATATGGATGCGTTGCGCGACGGATTGCATGAAATCCCCTGGATTAAACACATCGAGACCCAACGCCTATGGCCGCATACCTTGCGCGTTACGGTCTACGAACGTGACGCTATCGCGCGTTGGGCGCCCGGAGGCGCGTTGGATCGTGACGGCACCTTGTTCACACCCGATCCCGCCACACTCGCGGCCGACCTGCCGGTGATCGACGGCCCGCTTGGATTGCACACCGCGCTGGTGAACAAGATGCTGGAATTACAGGGCTATATGCGAGGCCTCAATGCACAAATCGCACGCCTTGATGTCGATGCGCGCCGCGCTTACCGTCTCACCTTGCGCGACGGTGTGCAGCTAATGTTAGGACGCAAGAACATGGAAATCCGTTTGGCGCGTTATACACGTGCATATTCGCGCTTGACGGATGAACAACGCCAGCATATTGTGCGCGTAGATTTACGCTATAACAACGGTTTTGCGCTGGCACGCGATAACGACTACACGCCACCGCATAAAGGTTAACCACGGCATGGCCAAGAAACCGGAAAAACGCATGATCGTCGGCTTGGATATCGGCACCTCCAAGGTCGTCGCCATCGTCTGCGAGATCACCCCCGAGAACGCCATCGAGATCATCGGTTTCGGCTCCTGCCCGTCGCGCGGGCTGAAAAAAGGTGTGGTCATCAACATCGAATCCACAGTGCAGTCGATAAAACGCGCGATTGAACAAGCCGAATTGATGGCGGGATGTGAGATCCACTCGGTCTACACCGGCATTGCGGGCAATCATATCCGCAGCATGAACTCGCACGGCATCGTCGCGATACGCGACAAAGAAGTCACCCAGGCCGATGTCGATCGCGTGCTTGACGCCGCCAAGGCCGTCGCCATCCCCGCCGATCAAAAAATCCTGCACGTGTTGGCGCAAGAATTCGTCATCGACAATCAAGATTGCATACGCGAGCCGGTGGGCATGGCCGGTGTGCGCTTGGAGGCCAAGGTCCACATCGTCACCGGCGCGGTCAGTGCCGCGCAAAACATCGTCAAATGCGTCGAACGCTGCGGCCTGCGTGTCGATGACATCATCCTCGAACAACTGGCGTCGAGTTATGCCGTGTTGTCCGAAGATGAAAAAGAATTAGGCGTATGCCTGGTCGATATCGGCGGCGGCACCACCGACATCGCGGTGTTCACCGATGGCGCGATACGCCACACCGCCGTCATCCCGATTGCGGGCGATCAAGTCACCAACGACATTGCAGTGGCCTTGCGCACACCGACGCAACACGCCGAAGATATCAAAATAAAATTCGGCTGCGCCTTGGTGCAATCGGCCAACCCGAACGAAAATATCGAAGTGCCCAGCGTCGGCGATCGCGCGCCACGGCGCTTGGCGCGCCAAACCCTGGCCGAGGTCATCGAGCCGCGTTATGAAGAATTATTCACCTTGGTGCAGGCCGAATTGCGCCGCTCGGGATTTGAAGACATCATCGCCGCAGGCATCGTACTCACCGGCGGCAGTGCTAAGATGGAAGGTGTGCTCGACCTCGCAGAAGAGGTCTTTCACGTACCCGTGCGTTTAGGCGTGCCGCAAAATGTCAAAGGCCTCACCGACATCGTGCGCAACCCCGTCTACTCCACCGGCGTAGGCCTCCTGATACACGGCAAAAAGCAGCAACAACACTACGGCGGTGAATATACACGCCAAACACCGCGTAACAACAAAGGCATGTGGTCACGTATGAAGCAATGGTTTCAGGACAATCTTTAGAACTGCGGTACAACCCCTCTCAAAAGGAGAAAAGCGTTATGTTTGAACTAATCGATGGTTATACACAAAGTGCAGTGATTAAGGTCGTAGGGGTTGGCGGCGGTGGTGGAAATGCCGTTGAGCATATGGTCAGCGCCAATATCGAAGGCGTGGACTTTATCTGCGCCAATACCGATGCCCAGGCGCTGCGTAACAGCCGCGCCAAGACGATCATCCAATTGGGCGGCAGTGTTACCAAGGGCCTGGGCGCGGGTGCCAATCCCTCGATAGGGCGTCAGGCGGCCATCGAAGACCGTGATCGCATCCTTGAAGTATTAGAAGGTGCCGACATGGTATTCATCACCGCCGGCATGGGCGGTGGCACCGGCACCGGCGCGGCCCCCGTGGTGGCGCAGGCGGCGAAAGAATTGGGTGCATTGACCGTTGCCGTGGTCACTCGTCCCTTCCCTTTTGAAGGCAAGAAACGCATGGCGATTGCGGACGAGGGCATCAAAGAATTGAGCCAATACGTCGATTCGTTGATCACCATCCCGAATGACAAATTGTTATCCGTATTGGGTAAGCAAATCAGCCTGCTGAACGCCTTCAAGGCCGCCAACGACGTGTTGTTTAATGCCGTGCAAGGCATTGCCGAGTTAATCACGCGCCCTGGTTTAATCAATGTCGATTTTGCCGACGTGCGCACCGTGATGTCGGAAATGGGCATGGCCATGATGGGTTCCGGTCGCGCGCGCGGCAATAATCGTGCGCGTGAGGCGGCCGAGCTGGCCATCGCCAGTCCGCTGTTGGAAGACATTAATCTTTACGGCGCACGCGGTATTTTAGTCAACGTCACCGCCGGATTGGACATGGCCATCGGCGAATTCGAGGAAGTTGGAAATACTGTTAAGGCCTTTGCCTCTGAAAATGCTACCATGGTCATTGGCACAGTAATTGATCCCGACATGGCCGATGAGCTGCGTGTGACTGTCGTCGCCACCGGAATCGGCGGCGACCAAAAGCCACAAACTGTCGAACCCGTCAAACCTTCAGTAAAATTAATCAAGAAAACCGACGGCGAGGTCGATTATGGAGCATTAGAACGACCCACTGTCATACGTAATCAACATGTGGATCGTTTTGGGAGCCAACATAAACGACTGGACACAGACCTCGATTACTTAGAGATCCCGGCATTTTTACGCCGTCAGGCCGACTAAGAGGGGGATATTGCGCAAGATCGACGCAATTTGCTGTGAGACTGGCTCTCCGGCGTCAGACGTGCATGGCGTGTTGCTGCGCAGTTTGACATGGTCTTCATCCCGATCCGCGACGGACTTCACTTTCATGAGGAAAGTCCGTGTGTTAACATTCGCGGTTTCGCGTGGTATAAGGAAGGCTTGGAGCCTCTAGTGATTAGACAACGTACTCTTAAGAACGTAATCCGTGCCACCGGCGTGGGCTTGCATACTGGCCAAAAGGTCATGCTCACCCTGCGCCCTGCGGCACCTGACACTGGCATTGTGTTCCGCCGCATCGACCTGGCCGAACCCGTCGATATTCCGGCGCTTGCCGATTTTGTAGGCGATACGCGCCTCTCATCGACGCTGGTGCGTAACAATGTACGAGTTTCCACCGTCGAACATTTGTTGTCGGCGTTTGCGGGCATGGGCATAGACAACGCCTATGTCGATTTGTCTGCGCCCGAAGTGCCCATCATGGACGGTAGCGCGGCACCGTTTGTGTTCCTGATTCAGTCCGCAGGCATTGCCGAGCAAAACGCCCATAAAAAATTCATCCGCATTAAAAAATCCATCCAAGTCAGCAGCGGTGACAAATGGGCGCGCTTCGATCCGTTCGAAGGGTTCAAGGTCGCGTTCTGCATCGATTTCGACCACCCCGCGTTTAAAAACAGCGGTCAACGCACCGAGATCGACTTCTCCACGACCTCATTCGTCAAAGAGGTCAGTCGCGCGCGCACCTTTGGTTTTATGCGCGAACTGGAAACCTTACGTAAAAACAATCTCGCCTTGGGCGCCAGCCCGGACAACGCCATTGTCGTCGGCGATTACCGCGTCCTCAATGACGACGGCCTGCGCTATGGCGACGAGTTCGTCAAACACAAAGTGTTGGACGCGATCGGCGACCTCTATTTGTTAGGCCACAGCCTGATCGGCCAATTCACGGGCTACAAATCCGGCCACGAGCTCAACAACAAGCTGTTGCGCACCCTAGTGGCGGATGCCGAGGCCTGGGAAGTCGCGACGTTTGAACACCATAACGAACTGCCCATCTCCTTTGCCCAACCGGTCGCGGCGGCGTAATTCCTTATTTTCCGTAGGGCGCTCGCCTGGAGCGCCCCTACACCCTACCCCTTCAATCGGCCCAATAAGCGCAACAAAGCCGCCTTTAGTTTTGGGTCGGCCACAACCTGTGCCGATTCTTGCATATCCAAAGCGGCACGCGGTGACAACGGTGGCGGTTTAACGGTCACACGCTTAACCGCAACGCCAGCAGTTTGGACTTTCACCTTAATCTCGGAAAGTTGCCCTAACCCTTTATAAACTCTCATTTTATTGATGAGCTGGGGGGCCAAATAGCGGACCTTCGTGGCCCACACTGGGGCATCCGCCCAGAGGGTTAAACAATGGCCGTTCCAATGGCCAACGTGGCAATGCCGGGCCAGTGCAGGATCGACCTGGGAATGCAGAAAGGCCTCAATAGACCGCAAAAAAGCGGCCTGACGTAGGGGGTCTACCCATTCCGCAGGACGTTTAGCAAGTAACAGGGAATAGGCTTTGCGCATTATTTACAACCGGGATTCAAGTAACCCGAGGATCGGCCGATAAAATCTTGAAAGGACAGAGGGCATATGAGCGTGTTAGTCGTAACCAAATACTTTGGACAAGTCAATAAACTCCACCTTAACGGGTGGCACCTGACGGGTATCACCCTCGCTGTGGTGATGACCGCCACTGGTCTCGTTTACAGCGGCATACGCTTTGGATTGAGCCAGTCACAACCTGATAATATTGCGGACGCGCTGCAGAAGCAAGTCGCACAGCAACGCGATGACCTAACAGGCACCAAACGCCAAACCGAAGAAAACATGAACGCCCTGGCCGTACGCCTGGGCGAACTGAAGGCTCAAGTCATACGCCTCAACGCCTTGGGGCAACGGCTAGTGCATATGGCGAAATTGGACAAAGGCGAATTTAATTTCGAACACCCGCCTGCGCAAGGCGGCCCGGAAACCGCAGAACGCGGCTCACCCATGCAAGTAACCGATTTTGTGGCCTCGATGGAAGATTTGCTACGTCAAATTGAACACCGTTCACTACAGCTCAATGTACTGGAAAGCATGTTGATGAATCGCAACCTGCAAGAAGAAGTTTATCCCGCCGGCCGGCCGGTGCGTCGCGGTTGGGTATCTTCCTATTTTGGATTCCGCACCGATCCGTTTAATGGCCGTGTCGCGCATCATGACGGTGTCGATATCGCCAGCGCCGAAGGCGCGGATATTCTGGCTGTCGCCGCCGGCGTCATCACCTGGGCGGGTCCACGTTACGGGTTCGGCCATTTAGTTGAAGTCAACCACGGCAATGGCTATGTCACGCGCTACGCCCACAACGAAGAGATCATGGTGCAAGTCGGCGCAACGGTTAAAAAAGGACAAGTCTTGGCCAAGATGGGCTCCACCGGCCGTTCCACCGGCCCGCATGTACACTTTGAAGTTTTAAAAAGCGGCAAGATGGTAGACCCGGCGAATTATTTGCAAATCTCCGGATAACCGTCGAAGATTACATCTATGACGAGGGCGCTTACGAGCGCCCTTTCCTTAAGCCCCTGACGGTAGCACAGCAGCGCATCCGGCAACTTGAACATGAATATCGTCAACTCCGTTCGGACAATGACCTATTAAAAAATATATCGCCTACGATGCATGAAACGCAAATGGCAACAAAATAACCTATTGCGGTGTCTGAGATAACTTGACCGCAACAATTTCTTGCAGCGCTATTTCGATTACCCGCCCATTCCCCGCAACATTTGTCTACAACACCGCGTCCTCGCCCATCGCCGCCAGCAACGCATCGGCATCTGGATTTGCGCGATCCACCGCTAATAATTTTTCTGCAACCATCAACCAATGATCGCGCCCGCGTTCCGCGATGTTTTTTAATTCCACCCAATGCCCATGTTCCACACTTGCGTGATAAGCATTATATGCCGCCGGAAACAATTTCGCGCGCATGCCACTGAAATTGCCGAAATAAAAATGTATTGAACTCGCCTCGCCACGCGCGATCAAGTTTGGCAAGGTCATTACACAATCGGCAAGATTATCGCGCACCGCGCGGGCGATAATTTCCGGTTTGTGTTTGGTACACCCGGCGAGCATTTCCTGCCAACGCGATTCGCCCAGCAATTCACCCGCATGACCTTCGCCCAATTCATGCAGAATCATCGCCTCGGTCTCCGCATCGGTCATTTTTTCTAACGCCGTATCGGGATGCTGATCAAAATCATAACATTGCAAGGCGCGCCCCAAGGCATTGTCTTGGCGTTTCCAATTCCATTCTTCCAACTTGCCCCACAAAAAATCTTGCACGATTTCGCGGCGGATAAAAATATCGCGCTGCAATAACGCCGTGGGCGGTGCAACTAAATCGCGCGCATATTCGCAATCTGCGCTGTAGATATTAAAGCCGTCGCGCTGCTCACGTTTATGCAAACGCCCTAGAAAAAAGTGCGGCCGCCCGAAACGCCCTATTCCGGCGCTGTAAACCAAGCCCTCGGGCAATAGATCCCGGTTGATGCGTTCCGCCGCGAACGGGTCGTGTGTGCCGCTGGAGGTGACGATGGGCTGGTAGTCGCTTTCTTCCAGCGTGATCCACAAGGCCTCACGCTCGGTCAGCCAATCGCCCAAGTCCTCTTTTGGTAGGCGACGCGAAAACGGCACGCTATGCTCCCAGCGGTAATATTGGCGCATTTCCAATAAATACGTACACATCGTCATGTCTTGGGCATGGCGCGCGTCATTGATATAACAATTGGTTTGTACGGTTTCGATGAGTTGTGGGAGACTAACTGTCATAAAGCACCCCGAATATTTACCCAAATATATAGTATAGATGTTCGAGTAACTTTTTCCTCGTCGAGGGTTCATGACACCTATCTTTAGGCATTTGCGTGCTCAATCCATATGTATATTGGACATTTAATTCCCAACAATAAACCAAACTTGATCTATTTACGGCGACCCCCTTGACCACTGTACATATTTACAGTATATTTATCGTGTACCGTCCATATGCAAAGTTAGCGATCATTCATTGCATTTGCTTTACAAGCCGTTATGGTAAGTGCTAGCTTTAGTATAAATCGCATGAGTCATTCGGCAATGACTTGCCTAACTAATTGTTTTTTCTGGACAATATCATTTGCCAGACATTTATGAACGCTGGTACTGGCTTTATTTCAAGTGGCATAGTGTTCTCATACGAAACGTGCGTGTATTCGGACTCGATATTTGCGCTGTCTGTTGTTTCATGAAAGCGTAACATGCTGGAGACGTGTTTATGGCATATAACGCAAAAGCGATTGCGAACTACTTCTTCGACGTTGCGAAGGAACATCGCCAATCCATATCACCCATGAAAATGCAAAAACTTGTTTATTTTGCACATGGTTGGTATTTGGCTATAAAAAACGAGCCGCTAATCGATGAACAAGTCGAAGCATGGCAGTTCGGCCCTGTAATTCCTTCTTTGTACCAAGAATTCAAATCATATGGAAAATCTGAAATAACCGCCTATGCGACTGAATTTACGGGGCTTTCACTCGCTACACTCTCTCTCGAGACTCCACGCATCCCAGACACCCAGGATTTAAAGGATTTTCTCAATAAAATTTGGGAAGTATACGGAGGACTCACGGCAATTCAGCTATCCAACCTCACCCATCAATGCGACACGCCTTGGCGTAAGACGTGGGGCGAAAATGGAGTACCCAAGGGCACGGATATCAATAGCGACGAAATAAGGGCATACTTTCGTTCACAAGCAAATTAAATTTCGCACGAGATCTATTGCATGCGTACCAAGGATGACACAAAAAAAATTACACTCGAAAGTATAAATTTACCTGCGTAAAAACCCACGCCTGAACAGCCCGACGATCTTACAAATCGTGAAAGCGAGCAATATGAAATCGAGAAGGAGCAAGAAGAACTTAAGAGACAGAAACTAGAAAACCGTAGCGCTGAACAGGACATTAATGAGCGTAAAAAATATGCAGACAGAATTTTTCGGCTGATTGCCGCATGGCTTATAGGGGTTTTCACAATACTACTTTTTCAAGGCTTTCATGGTTACCATTTTTCATTCGCTGGCGCCGACTTCAATCTTGGCGACAGCATTCTAATCGCTTTTATCACCGGAACTACGATCAACATTCTCGCAATATTCATCATTGTCGCCAACTATTTGTTTAGAAATCCGAAGTAGACAAATGTCATTCGCGTTCGGCAAACAATATAACGCACCCATGTTTTAAAAACCATTAAATTATAGCACTTGTCTTTAAAACAAGAATGTGTTTTTCGGGAACGCTCATCTACCCCACAATCCCCTGCACACACCAATGCCTATCACTGATAATTTCGCATGTTAATCCGTTTAATCCGGCGCGCGCGATTTGCACTTGCACTTCCTCCACGCGATAGGCCGCGCACAATGAGGCGTGAAAATCCTGTTGCAATAACGGTGATTCAGCGGCGACATAATGCTCGACCAAATGCGCGACATCCGCCATTGAGGATGGACGCATCAAATCGACGATAAATACAAAACTCGGCACCGCTGATACTTGGATCAGCGTTTGCCATAAGGTGTCGGGATTTTTTAAATGGTGCAACAGACTATTGCTGTAGATGACGGGATAACGCCGTGTAAAATGTGTATCCGGCAGCAAAACTTGTTGCAAGTTGATGCGCGATGTCAATCCCGCGTCAGCAATCGCGCGCTGGCCGAGCGCTAACATCTCAGGAGATCCGTCTATACCGTCGATGTACGCATCGGGAATCGCGTGCGCCATGCGAATTGCGATGTCCGCCGCGCCGCATCCCAGATCCAACAACGTGCTCGCCATACACCACGGCGGCACCTTTTGTAAAAATAACTCAACGAAACGTTGATGCGGGGCATTAAAATCGGCACACGCATAGGCCTCGGCATGCGCCGGGTTGTCCATCAATTCCAGCTCGGCGATGCGTTCCATCAGCGCGGCAACATCGATTCAAGCGCGTACAATTCCTCGACGGTCTCGCGGCGGCGCACGATGTGATACTGCGCGCCATCGACCAGCACTTCTGGCACGCGCGGACGGGTGTTATAATTGGAGCTCATCGCAAACCCATAGGCCCCGGCGGAATACACCGCCAATAAATCGCCTTGCGCAATCGCCAATGCGCGATCTTTGCCGAGAAAATCGCCGGTTTCGCACACCGGCCCGACGACATCGTACACCTGGACAGGCGCGCCGCTACGTTGCACCACCGGCACGATGTCCTGCCACGCGCCATACAGAGAGGGGCGTATCAAGTCATTCATCGCGGCGTCGATCACCGCGAAATTTTTCTCGACGTGATGCTTGAGATATTCCACGCGCGTGACCAGCACGCCCGCGTTACCGACGATGGCACGACCCGGTTCGTTGTGCATAATCAGTTTACGATCGGCGACACAGCGACGCATCGCGGCGACATAGTCCTCCGGGCTAGGTGCATCTTCATCGCGATAACGTATACCTAAGCCGCCGCCGATATCCAAATGTTCCAACACGATATCGACCTTGGCTAAGCGGTCGATCAAATCCAACACGCGTTGCATGGCGGCGATGAAGGGGCTTAAATCGGTCAGTTGCGAGCCGATGTGACAGGCGATGCCTGCGACTTTGACATGCTTCATGCGCGCGGCCTGGCGATACACGTCGTAGGCGGCTTGAATATCGATACCGAATTTATTTTGTTTCAATCCCGTGGAAATATACGGATGCGTTTTGGCATCGACATCGGGGTTCACACGCAAGGCGACCGGCGCGATCTTGCCGATACGCCCCGCTATTTCATCTATGCGCTCCAATTCGGCCTGGGATTCGACGTTGAAACATTGAATGTCGAGGCGCAACGCCTCTTCAATTTCAACGACGCTTTTACCGACGCCGGAGAAAATCACCTTGCGCGCATCGCCACCGGCCGCCAACACGCGGCGCAACTCGCCGCCGGACACGATGTCGAATCCGGCGCCCTGGCGCGCCAAGATATTCAATATCGCCAGGTTGGAATTGGCCTTCACCGCATAACACACCAGGTGAGGATAATCCCCCCAGGCGCGATCGAATGCGGTATAGCGTTGTTCGATGGCCGCACGTGAATAAACATACACGGGCGTGCCCACGGCAGCGGCAATCGCGCTCAAGGCGACGTCTTCGGCATGCAATTGGCCGTTACGATAGGTAAAATGTGTGTTCATGGCTGTTTCGCGGGTGGATTAGGTTTGGTAACAGGTTTGGCATTAGGATGGTCATCCGGCAAATAGAGATCGCCCTTGCGCCCGCAGGCACTGGTGGCGATTCCCACGCATAAGACGAGGATCAATGCTACAAAAATTCGGCGGTGCAGTGACATAACGCGGCGATCCCGGCATAAAATTCGTAACATTTACCCGGATGTGCCCGCCTGGGTAGCAAGACCATAGCACGCGTTAATGCGTGCTGCAAACCTACAAGGTCGTATTCACGACGTGTCTTGCTATCCAGGCGGGCACATCGAACTCTATAATGGAGACGCTAGTTTAGTGTTTCTGAACGCGGAGAACAACGCAAATGCTGGAATGTGTAGAAATCAATCCGCGCGGCACCCATCGTGCGTCGGTGATCTGGTTGCACGGCCTAGGCGCCGATGGCCATGATTTTGAGGCCTTAGTGCCTGAACTACGCCTGCCCGAAGGCTTGGGGCTACGTTTCGTGTTTCCGCACGCCCCGGTGCGTCCCATCAGTATCAATGGCGGCATGCCCATGCGGGGCTGGTATGACCTGCTACCCGCGTTTCCCGACGCCATCGACGATCACGATGGCATCCGCACCTCGGCCGTCGATCTGGGTGATCTGATAGAGGCCGAACACGCGCGCGGCATCCCCTATGAACGCATAGTGTTAGCGGGATTTTCGCAGGGCGGGGCCATCGTCCTGCACACCGGCCTGCGTTATCCGCAGCGGCTGTGTGGGTTGATGGTGTTGTCGAGTTATCTCCCCATGGCCGACACCCTAGCCTCCGAGCGCGCCCCGGCCAACGCACAAATCCCTCTGCTAATTGCCCACGGCAACGATGACCCCATCGTGCCGCTGGAACTCGGCGAACACACGGTGACAGAACTGCGATCGCTGGGGTATAGTCCTGAATTCTATATCTATCCGATGCCACACAGCGTGTGCGCGGAGGAGGTGATGCAGATCAGGGCTTGGTTGATACAGCGGTGCATGCCGTGACGCCCACGCCCGCGAATTTGCGCCGCGCGGTGGCCGTGCTCAAGCGCGGCGGTATCATCGCCTCCCCCACCGAGGCTGTGTATGGCCTGGGTTGCGACCCGCAAAATGCGTCGGCCGTGCGGCGTCTAATCGCCATCAAACATCGCATCGCCCACAAAGGATTGATCTTGGTAGGGGCATCATTGGCGCAATTCCGACCCTGGTTAAGGACCATGAATGGCGAGCAACAAACGCGCATGCTCGCCTCCTGGCCCGGCCCGATCACCTGGCTAGTGCCCGCGCGCCCCAACGTCCCACGTGGGTTACGCGGTCAACACGCCAGCCTGGCCGTGCGGGTGAGTGCGCATGCCACGGTGCGCGCGCTTTGCGAAGCTTGGGATGGGCCGCTGGTGTCTACCAGCGCCAATATCAGCGGTCTACCGGCCGCGCGCACCGTCAGCGAGGTGCGGCGCTATTTTGGGCGGCGCGTAGATTATATTGTGAGCGGAACGCTGGGTGGCGCTGCCAAGCCCTGTGAGATACGCGACGCGATTACCGGCGCGGTGGTACGCGGTGCTTGAATATTTGAATTTTTATTTATACAGGGGTGAGCGTGATGTCACAAGTCAATATCGGGGCCGTTAAAGAGTATTTAATGGGCCTGCAAGACCATATCTGCCGCAGCTTGGAAACGCTGGACGGCGGCGCGCAGTTTCGTGAAGACGCCTGGGAACGCCCCGGCGGCGGCGGCGGTCGTTCGCGCGTGCTGGCCGAAGGCCGCGTGTTTGAACAAGGCGGCGTAGGTTTTTCGCACGTATTCGGGCAAAATCTCCCGCCCTCGGCGACCGCGCATCGCCCCGACCTCGCCGGACGGCATTGGCAGGCCATGGGCGTGTCGTTAGTCATCCATCCGCGCAATCCCTACGTGCCCACCTCGCACGCCAACGTGCGCATCTTTATCGCCGAAAAACCCGGCGCGGAACCGATATGGTGGTTTGGCGGCGGTTTTGACCTGACGCCCTACTACGGTTTTACAGAAGACGCCCAACACTGGCATCGCACCGCCAAGGCCGCCTGCGATCCGTTCGGGGCGGAGGTCTATGCAAAATATAAAAAATGGTGCGACGAATATTTTTTCCTCAAACACCGCAACGAACCGCGCGGCATCGGCGGCCTGTTTTATGATGATTTAAACGAAGGCGGATTCGAACGTTGTTTCGGCCTGATGCGTAGCGTCGGCGATCATTATCTCAAGGCCTATCTGCCCATCGTCGAACAACGCATGGACATGACCTATGGCGAACGCGAACGCGATTTTCAACTCTACCGGCGCGGGCGCTATGTCGAATTTAATTTGGTGTTCGATCGCGGCACGTTATTTGGATTGCAAAGCGGCGGCCGCACCGAATCGATCTTGATGTCGTTGCCGCCGCTGGTCAAATGGCGTTATAACTGGCACCCTGAACCGGGCACGCCGGAGGCCAAGTTATACGATGTGTTTTTAAAACCACAGGATTGGTTGGCGTAATTGAATATTACATAGTTTGAGGTAGGATGCGGTGAACAACATGAACCGCAGCGTTCGCGATAGATGCGGTTCGCTACGCTCACCGCATACTACGGTATCTACGAGGCCCGCAAATGTTTGACTGTATCAGGGATATCGAACGAACATCGGGAGATGTAGGATGCGGTAAACAACGTGAACCGCAGCGGCCGCGATTTGCCTTCATCGCACACGCATTACTCTTGTGCGGTCTATTCGGCCTGCTCTCCACCCCACTCCACGCCGCCCAACTGACGCTGGTCTACACCGGCAATCTCGACGGCGAATTGGAACCCTGTGGGTGCAGCGCGGGCGGCGACCTCGGCGGCATCAAACGTCAAGTCCACATGCTCGATCGACTGCGCGCCAAGACGCCCGATTTGATTGCACTCTCGACCGGCGGCCTCATCATCTCTGAAATGCCGCAGGATCGCCTCAAAAGCGCGTTCATCCTGAGTGGCGCTAGCGCCCTAGGCTTTGACGCTATCGGCGTCCAGGGCCGCGACCTGGGCTTTGGCGCGGCCTTTTTGAAAGACGTGGAACTGCCCTGGGTTGCCAGCAATCTGCACGGCGTCGCCCATGTCGCTACGGAACGCATCATCACGCGCGGCGCGCTGCGCCTGGCGTTTTTGCAATGGCTGGCACCCGACACCGCCGCCGCCAGCGCCGAGACGACACTCGACGCCGACAGTAAGCCACTTGCACAACGCCTGCACACACTCAAACAACAAGGTGTGTTGACTGCCGTCGGCACCACCCTCACGCTAGAACAAACACGCGCAATATTGCCCTTGAACGACATCGACATCTTGTTGATCAAATCCAAATACGAGGTCTATGGTGAACCGCAAAAGGTCGCCAATACATTAGTTTTGCAACCGGGTTCCCGTGGCATGCGCCTGGCGCAAATCCTTTTAACGCTTGACGAGCACGGCGCGATCACAAAATGGCAGCACGAGGTCATTCCATTACCCAAAGAAATCGGCGATGCCCCGCGCATGGAAAAATGGTACGCCGACTATAATGAACGCGTGAAGGCCGACTATCAGGCGCGCGTCGAACTGCGTAAAAAACTCACCGAACGCGCGAGCCCCTACGCCGGCGCTAAGGTCTGCAAAGATTGTCACGCCCAAGAATACGCAGTGTGGGAGGCCAGCAAACACGCGCATGCGTTTGAGGCCCTAGAAACCGTCAACAAGGCCTTCGACCCCGAATGCCTGGCGTGTCATACGGTCGGCTTTGAAAACGACGGCTTTGTCGATAGCGCGATGACCAAACACCTGCAACACGTGCAATGCGAAAATTGTCACGGTGCGGCCAAGGCGCACGTTGCAAGCAACGGCAAGGCCCGCACGCAACATCACGGGTGGTCGCGCACGCAAGTATGCGCGCAATGCCACAATCAAAAACGCAGCCCGGATTTTGATTTGGAAAAACGCTGGCCGCAGGTGGCGCATGGAAAGTTAAGGGAACCTCTAAAAATTCAATCAAACCAGTGATGGCAAGGCGCAAACGGACGAAAAAGTGGAGAAATAACGAACGGTGATACGCGGGTATGGCACGCCTAGATTTAGCGACGTTCACGCCGCATATTTAATTATCTCAATTTCCACATGCCGTTTTACCGCCTCGTCTGCTTGTGCATATACGCGCCGCGCAACGGCTTCATCTAAATAATATTCGCCACAATCCTGGCAAATTTGCGCTGGCACTTCCTTAATAACCACAACCGTGGCATCTCGCTGCAAGGTCACTGTCGCTTCGCCCTGTTGCGTCTCACCAGTTTTACAAATCGTGCATTTCATCGGGGGGAACTCCTACTCTTAAAGTCACCACTCCAACTTAGTGGGTTGGGACGATAAACTGTAATAACATAACACTCACCACTTTCGTCGTTTTTGGCCGCCACAATATGTATCGGCAAATCCTCTTCAAAGCCTAGCATAAGCACACTCGGGTACGGCGTATCGTGAGGATAGGACGCAATTACTTCTCCACCGGCCAAAATATCTTCCACCTTATTCGGCGTAATCGCGCGTTCGAACATACGTTCAAAGGCGTGGCGAGAAAACTGTATGGTTTTGCAATCCATTTATCAATCCTAGCACAAACGCACGCAACCCCATCGGCACCCTATGCACTTCCTTGTCTTTAACGCGCAAACACCCGCATCTATTGATGCACATCGTCCTTCAAACCCCGCGCCGCCCACGCCGCCGCGCGGAACACCGCCCGCCCCTTGGCCATGGTCTCTTCCCATTCGCTGCGCGGCACCGAGTCGTACACGATGCCCGCGCCGGACTGCATGTACAACATATTGTCTTGGATGACCGCCGTGCGGATCGCTATCGCGGTGTCAAGATTGCCATTCCAACCTAAATAGCCCACCGCACCCGCATAAATACCGCGTTTGACCGGTTCCAACTCGTCGATGACCTCCATCGCGCGCACCTTGGCCGCGCCCGACACCGTACCCGCCGGGAACGTCGCGCGCAACACGTCCATTGCCGACACCTCGGGCCGTTTACGACCGATGACATTGGACACGATATGCATGACATGCGAATAACGCTCGACGATCATTTGTTCAGTCACCTGCACCGAACCCGTTTCGGCGACACGCCCGACATCGTTGCGGCCCAGGTCGATCAACATCACGTGTTCGGCAATCTCTTTCGGGTCGGCCAATAATTCCTGTTCGAGCTCATGATCGCGTTGCTCGGTGTCGCCGCGCGGACGCGTGCCCGCGATGGGTCGCACGGTCACATTATCGCCTTCGAGCCGCACCAGGATTTCCGGCGACGAGCCCGCCACTTGAAACGCCCCGCAATTTAAAAAATACATATACGGCGACGGATTCAAACTGCGCAACGCGCGATAGACATCCAACGCGTCGCCATGAAATGGCGCCGATAATCGTTGCGATAACACCACCTGCATGATGTCGCCGGCGGTGATATATTCCTTGGCTTTGCGCACCGCGCCCTCAAAACCCGGTTGCGTGAACCCCGATATAAAATCCGCCTCAATGAGCGTGTGGTGGCTAGTCTGCTCGACATGTTGAAACGGCGCTTGCAACCGGCGCGCAAGCTCATCCAAACGGCGTTGACCGCGCGCCCACGCATCGGGAAGTTGCGGATCGACGTGCGTGATTAAATAGAGTTTACCGCGCAAATTATCGAACACCACCACTTCTTCGGAATGTAACAACAAGATATCGGGCGTGTGCAATTCATCTGGTTTACGACACGCCGCCAAACGCGGTTCGATATAACGCACCGTGTCATAACCGAAATAACCGACCAAACCGCCGCTGAAACGTGGCAAACCCGGCACCGTCGGCACGCGGAATTGGCGTTGATAATCCTCGATGAATTGCAGCGGATCGACACTCTCGACACTGCGCACCACGCGTTCGCCGTCGAACTCCACCACCGTATGCCCATGCACCTCGATGCGCCGCGCACACGGCAGGCCGATGATGGAATAACGCCCCCATTTCTCGCCACCGACAACGGATTCAAACAAATAGGAATAAGGCCCGGCGGCCAATTTGAGATAGGTAGACAAGGGCGTATCGAGGTCGGCCAAGACCTCGCGCACCACCGGCACGCGGTTATAGCCCGCGCGCGCCCTTTCTTGCATGTGTCGTTCGTTCATGGCGTCCCCGCATGTTGAAGGCGAATCAGTACCCAACTCGTTGCGGGCGTCGCCATCGAATTCTCAAATAAATATCAGGGGCCATGTCATACACTCAGGTTAAAAAATTTTTCACATCGACCAAGCTGTCGATCACCGCGTCGGGCGCGGCATGGCGTATATCTTCGCCGTGATTATACCCATAATTCACACACAAAACCTTAAACCCCGCCGCGCGCGCCGCCTCTACGTCATGGCGCGAATCGCCCACCATCAATGAGTGCTCTGGCGCGATGTCAAAATGCCGTGCGGCGTGCAACAAGGGCTCGGGATGGGGCTTTTTATGCGGTGTGGTGTCACCGCTAACCACCAGGCCGAAATATTTTAAAATACCCAATGTATCTAAGAGGGGTAAGGTAAACTGTTCCGCCTTGTTGGTCACGCAACCCAAGCGCCGTCCCGTCGCGGCCAACTCGCGCACGCCCTGCTCGACGCCGGGGAATAAGCGGCTGTATTTGCCATTCGATGCCTGGTAATGCGCCATAAACACCGGCAGCGCGCGCGCATACAACTCCGACGCGGGCTCGGCCGCTAATTGCTGCGTCAGCGCACGCTTGACCAAGCGCTCCACGCCATTGCCCACCCAATGACGCACCGCTTGTTCGCCGCGCCGGGACAGGCCTAAATCATCCATGGTCGCATCCACCGCCCACGCCAAATCGGGCACACTGTCCACCAAGGTGCCATCTAAATCGATCAAAATCAAACGTGCTTCGAAACGCGACATCACAATACAAATTCTCAGTTAAATGGTTGCTTATTGCACCATAGGCCACGCCACTTGCCAACCCATCGCACCAAAAAGAAAGGGCCCCGCAGGGCCCTTTACATCACTAAGATCAGCTTGCGCTAAACTTAGAATTTTGTCGATAGACCAACCGTAAAGACCGTGTTTTCTTTCACGGAAACCTTACCGGCGGTGGTGCCAATGTCATAACCTTTCAAAACTTCATTTGCTGTACGCGCACCGTAACCAGCATAGATCTCGCTACCCTTGGCTACTGCGTACTTAGCGGCAACACGCCAGGAGCTCGAACCGTCTTTGGCCTTGGTACCCGCAGTAGCGGCTTCCGAGTCAAACTTCATACCATAGGAACCAACGAACATCAGGTTACCCATGGTGTAATCAACGTTACCGTAAAATTGGTTATTGGTAGCGGCCTTCGCAACAGTGCCCACTGTCTTCTCTGTGGTGCCGCTGATCGCGCCGCCGTCCATTTCATAGGCCACGGCCAATCCTACACCCGCCATAGAAAGCTTAGCGGCGAACATAGTAGCGGTGCCAGCGGTGGTCATACCGGTGGCCAGTGCATTAACAGAACCGTCATTGATGTGGTCAACCGACAGAGCAACCGGACCCGCAGCATAACGCGCGCCTACCACATAGTTCATGGCTGTTAAATCCTTGGACACTTGCGCGATGACCTTGACACCGGCAAAGCTCGGAGAGTCATAACGCACCGAACCCACCATACTACCTTGGTCAGCGCCGTAGCCATTACCCTTACCAGAAGTCAAACCTAAATTGCCACGACCTTCCAATGCGGTAGTGAACAACGGATCGATAGTGGCATGCGTTTCTTTATAGGAGTGCGACATGATACCACCACGCACGGTACCCAATGCGCTATTGGACAACCCGCCATAGGTATCACGCATCCACACCACGCCGGCCTTAGCGGTGGCGCCAGCGCCGCCGGTATTTGGGGTGTTTGCAACGGTATCGCTAGAGTTACCATCTATACCGACTTCAGCTTGGAACACTACTTTGGTGTCCGGGATATTGCTATCGATACTGCCCTTCAGGCCCAAACTATTAGAACGCGAACCGCTGGCATCCGGCAGTGTCGTTTTAGTCTCTGTGCCCAGGACTATTGCAGAGGTATCCTTGCCGGTACGGCTCAACATATCGCCCGACACATGGATGCGACCATAAGCAGTCACATCGGCCATCGCTGCCGGGGCAGCAATGGCGGCGGCCACGGAAATTACGAGAAGCTGCTTTTTCATTACCTTGTTTCCTCACTGTGTGTAGTTTAAAACCAGGAAAACCCAATTGACTTGGTTACTGTATAGCACTTTGTTGCGATATTGCAACAACTTGTTGTGTGTAACCCAGGTGTTTGACTTTGCGAGGCTTTTATACGTCGCCGAGATGCCAAATTTATGACACATGACGTAAAAAAAAACATCTTCTGAACAAGTGCTCATTCATTGTACAAAAAAATATTTTTGGCTTTTTGTCGATGAACACAGCGCACGCAGACGCGCAATTAACGCATGGCTACACACGTTAATGATCGGCAGACGGATGACAAAATTGGCTGGGGGACTAGGATTCGAACCTAGGTAAACGGTGTCAGAGACCGTTGTCCTGCCGCTAGACGATCCCCCAGTGTAGAGGAACTCTGCAAAGAAACAGACCCGCATTGCGGGTCTGTTGAGAGAACAATTAACGCTTGGAGTATTGCGTGGCGCGACGCGCCTTGCGCAAACCGACCTTTTTACGTTCGACTTCACGCGAATCGCGCGTGACAAACCCCGCCTTGCGCAACGGTATGCGGTTGGCTTCATCGAAGACCATCAAGGCGCGCGTCAAACCATGGCGGATCGCGCCCGCTTGACCGGAAATGCCGCCGCCTTTGACCGTCACCGTGATATCGAATTTACCGTTGATGTCGAGCAACTCCAATGGTTGACGCACGACCATGCGCGCCGTCTCACGGCCGAAATATTGCTCTAGGCTACGCCCGTTGATTTCGATCTTACCGCTACCGCGCGTGACAAACACGCGTGCGGCCGAGCTCTTGCGACGGCCTGTACCATAATACTGTTGTTGCTGTGCTGCCATGATGTTACCTTCACAACGCTAGAGTTTTGGGCTGCTGCGCCTGATGGGCATGTTCCCCACCCGCGTAGACCTTGAGCTTACGGAACATGGCGCGACCGAGCGGATTCTTGGGCAACATGCCCTTGACCGCGATCTCTAACGCGCGATGCGGAGCGCGCTCCACCATTTTCTCGTAACTCGTTTCCTTTATCCCGCCCGGAAACCCGGTATGGTGATAATATTTTTTGTCTAACAGCTTTTTGCCGGTAACGTGTACTTTCTCGGCATTGACGACGACGATGTAGTCACCGGTATCGACATGCGGTGTATACTCGGCCTTGTGCTTGCCGCGCAGTCGCTTGGCGAGCTCGCTGGCCAGACGGCCCAGGGTCAACCCAGAGGCATCCACTAAATACCAGTCCCGTTTAACGGTTTCCGGTTTGGCGTTAAAACTTTTCATTGAGGTCTTCCATAGCGATCTTTTAAGAGGCGGATATCCTAGAAACCACGCCCACTTTTGTCAAGGACTAATGAGGGTTTCCAACAAAAAAAGGCCTGCGAGGGCAGGCCCAACAACACAATACACCCAGGGAGGGGGAGGGTGTATCGATCTAAAATCAGTACATGCGCATATTCTAATACATTCACAAACCCGAACGCAAGTCTTAAAATGCGCATTCCTCAGCACCTTTCCTCATCGAGAAAACGGCACTGAGGCGTGCATTATACACATCTTCGATAAAAAAAACTTTGTCTATCACAAATATTTTTATTTATCTGACAGCATCAGACGCGCCACAGGACGCCCGTGTACCAGGTGCTCCTCGATAATTTCGTCGATATCCTCTTCATCGACGTAGCTATACCACACACCTTCGGGGTACACGACGATGACGGGGCCTTCATGGCAGCGATCCAGGCATCCGGCACTATTGATGCGCACCCCGCCCTTGCCGTTCAGCTTACGCGTTTTACACTGGGCCTTGGCATAGTCGCGCAGCGCCTGCGCCCCAGAATCCTGACAACAGCGCGCGCCGTCGTCGCGTTGGTTAGTACAAAAAAATACGTGCTGGCGATAATAAGGGGTTTGCGACATGGACAAGCACCGGACATGAGAGGGAATACGCGTTATTATACTTCTTTATCACCTTTACGCGAGCCGATAGTGTCCCCTGCCCCGCCGCCGATCATCCGGACTTTGCTGGCCGCCGCCGACCAGTGCGTATTATGCGGCCTATGCTCGGCCCAATGCCCGACCTATGGACTATACCAAATTGAATCGGAATCGCCACGCGGACGCATCGTGCTTATTCAAGCCTTGCTAAAGGGCCAGTTAGCCCCCGACGCCGCTACGCGTAGCTATTTGGATCACTGTTTGTCGTGTCGGCGCTGCGAGGCGCAATGTCCGTCCGGCGTGCCTTATGGCCAATTGATCGATGGTGTCAAGGCATGGGTGCCAGGGGCGGCGACGCGACGACGCACCTGGGCGATGACGCTACTCACGCGTGCGCCAACACTGCGTGCGGCGCTACGCCGCCTCGTATCTTTTCTGCCTGCCATGCTGTTACCAAAATGGGCGGCGGTGATCAAACATTACGCGCGGCGTAGCACACACGCCACACCCACACCATCGTCACCTCCGCGTATTATGTTATTCACCGGCTGTATCACCGAACTTGCCGACCAAGCCGCCGTACATGCCGTGCAACGCCTATGCGCCGCGCTGGGCGTAGAGATCGCCACTCCGGCCACCGCACACTGTTGCGGTGCGCTGGCCTTGCATAGCGGCCAGCATGCACAGTGGCAGGCCCTGATGTACGCCAACGGCGCACAACTCAATCATCAATACGACCAACTCCTTGGTCTGACCCCCGGTTGCACGGCGGCCTTACTTGAATACGCCCATAGCGACCATCCTGCGGCCCGCGCATTGGCGGGTAAAGTCGCCGACGTGGGGACCTATCTGGCGCACCACCCGCGTTGGGCTAGCCTGCGTTTTCGCTCCACACCGAAACGCGTCGGCATACACCTCCCATGTACGCAACGCAACGTGCTCAAAGACCACCGCAGCACGTCATTCTTACTGCAAAGTATTCCGGGCTTAGAATTGATCGCGCTGCCCGAACTCCCTGCGTGTTGCGGGGCGGCGGGCACCCATATGTTGTATTTTTCGCAGCAGGCACAAGCCCTACGCGCGCCGCTGTTGGATTTTATACGCGCACAGCGTCTTGATTACGTGGTCAGCACCAATATCGGTTGCGCCTTGCATGTGACCGAGGGCTTGTGGAACGACACCCCGCCCGTACGGGTGCTGCATCCGCTGACACTGCTCGCCGAGGCGCTTGCATAAAGCAAAATATTTGGCATACTGGCTAGCACTCGCAACGTTGCGCTTGCGCCATTGAGAACATTTTATGTCCACACGCCACTATTCCCCACTGGATAAATTATTAATCGAGGTTGATCGCGGCGTGCGCACATTGTTTGGTGTACCGGAAACCACCGAACGCGCCTACCCTGCGGAGGACATCCCGGAAGCTGATTTAACCGGCCCGCAAAAACGTCATGCGGCCGGTTTGATGCGCGTCAATCACGCAGGGGAAGTATGCGCGCAAGGGCTTTATCAAGGCCAAGCGTTGACGGCGAAATTACCGCAGGTACGCGCGCAAATGGAACGCGCGGCCTTGGAAGAAAACGATCACCTGGCGTGGTGCGCGCAACGCCTAAGCGATTTGGGCAGCCACACCAGTTATCTCAACCCGCTATGGTATTGCGGCGCACTCGCCATCGGCGCGGCGGCGGGCGCAGTGGGTGATCGGTGGAGCTTGGGATTTGTCTCCGAGACCGAACAACAAGTCGAACGTCATTTGGATAGACATCTGACACAGCTACCTACTAACGATGCGCGCAGTCACGCCATTATCGCGCACATGCGCGACGACGAAATCCGCCATGGCGCGACGGCCCGCGCGGCTGGCGGTGCGGAATTACCGGCACCAGTGCGCACATTAATGGCCACCACATCCAAGATCATGACGACCTTGGCATATAAAATTTAAGGATAGACCATGGCAAAATTTTTTAATCGACTAGATCCCAACTTGCGCGAATTTATCGGCGCGCAACACCTATTTTTCGTCGCCAGCGCACCGCGCGAGGGCCGCGTGAATTTGTCGCCCAAGGGCATGGACACCTTGCGTATCTTGGACGACCACCG
>CAKKRP010000041.1 GCA_919902765.1 Gammaproteobacteria bacterium
CGAGCATTTCGGCGCGTCGCTCATCTTTCTCCTGTCCGGTATATTGTCCAAATGTGATGGGGAATTCTTTCCCGGTATTTTTTTCGTAGTTGTCCTTATATCGGGTGAATTCATCATGCTGGGAGTTGATGAGCGCATTCATCGGATAGACGACGATCGCGGTGACACCCTTGGCTTGCGGATTGGACAGCAGGTAATGAAAAATCGACCCAATGTAGGTCAATGACTTCCCTGAGCCCGTTCCAGAAGTAACGATGAAGTCCTTGCCGGACGTGCCGAGCCTAATGGCCTCGACCTGATGCTTGTAGAGTGAGTAACCCTTGAAGATGTCACGAATATCGGAGTGAATGTCTCCGGCCTGCGCCAGCTTCTCCAGGCTGCCGTACATCTCGAATGATGGATTGAACTGGAGCAGCGGCTCCGGCCAGAGCTTCCCCTGCTTGAGCGCTTCCTCGACGGTAAGTCGAATCGCCGGATCGTCGATCTTCAGAAAACTTCGGATATAGGTCGCGTAGTCCGAGATGATATCCGCATGGGTTTGAAAGACGTTCATAGTCTTGCAAAGCCCAAAATGCATATCTTACGGAAATGAGATAACTTTAGAGGATAAGATGTACTTTTTGCTATTGTTTCCCCCTCCAATATATGTTTTTTCAAAAATGGGATTCGGGACATCGTCGTTTGCTCGGCGGCCTTTATTGATGATATTGTTATAGTACTCGGCTAAAAAGCGAAAAACCAGCGGAGCAAGTGCTGGGCACGCGTTAGGTCGATCAAGCTACTTGAATATCCGTAATAACTACTACCCCAACCACGCATTAATCTGTTCCAGATCATCCACGGTCAGCATACCGACGTTGAGTTTGAGGCGTAGCGTATTGAGGATGTAGTCGATGCGTGCGTTGGCGTATTCGCGTTGCGAACGATATAACTCCTGTTGGATGTTGAGCACTTCGAGCGAGGCGCGGGTGCCCAATTCGAACCCTGCGGCGGTGCTTTTATAGGCGGCCTCGTTGGAGATCACCGCCTGACGCAGGGCCGTCACAAGACTGATACCCGCCAGCACCCCCAAAAAGGCGTTGCGCGTTTGTTTGGAGGCGTCGCGGCGCGCATGTTCGAGTTCTTGCAAGGCCTTTTCGTGGTTAGACTGGGCCTGGTTGATGCGCGTCTGGGTCATGCCGCCTTGAAACAAATTCAGCGAAATGTCTATGCCCACCGACGTTTCTTGTGTTTGGTAAGCCGCGTAAGGTTGGCTGCTGGAGGATCTAACGTGGGAGGCGGTCAAGCCCACCGTGGGGTAATAGGCCGCACGTTCGCGGCTGATCGCCATTTGCGCGGCGTCCGCTTCGTGTTCGGCGGCGCGCACCCGCAGGTTTTGTGTGATCGCGGTCGTCGTCCAGGTGTCGATATTCGAGGGCGACGGCGCGATCAACGGCGCGTCGGGTTTGAGGACGAGTAGGCTGTTGTGCAACACGCCGGTCAGTTCGCGCAGATCTTCGCGGGCCGCCGCGAGGGCGTTTTCGGCGATGATCTCTTGCGCCACTGCGTGATCGAAGCGCGCTTTTACTTCATAGACATCGGTGACCGCGATCAGCCCCACGTCGAATTTGTGTTTGGCGGCCTGGTATTGGAGCGAAATCGCGTTTTTTTCGGCGCGCGCTAAGTTTAAAGCGCTGCCTGACAATAAAACATTTAAATACCGATCCGCCACGCGCATCAACATGTCTTGTTGCGCAAGGCGATAATGTAATTCGGCGCGTAATACCGTGCGTGTCGCATAGCGGTATCCTGCGATGGCGTTCATATCAAATATCGGTTGGTAGAGTTGTAACGTCAGATAACGGGTATCGTATTGCCATGCCCCATTGGGGTCCCAACGGGCGCGGCTTTCCGTATTCACATTAAACGCGTTGAAAACCGGATATTCCGCCAGCGTGCCTTGATAGTCTTTACTATTTCGCCATACGCTCCCGGTGAGCGTGATGCGCGGCAATAGCGCGCCTAGCGCCAAGGGCTTGGTCTGTAATTGCGCATCATATTCGGCTTGTGCGGATAGTAGTTGCGGATCGCTTTGCGCCGCAAGTCTGAATATATCGATTAAATTTTCGGCACGTGCGGCGGCGCATAGGAGGCTGCTTGCGACAATAACTATGGTGAAACCGATACGTGGAAAATACACGGCGACTGCATCCGGTTAGCGAATAACATAAGTCAGTAAGATAAATTTGATACTGGGGTTACACCACCGAGTATAGGCTAGCGGAGTTTCGATTTCCCTTAATATATCGCCATGCCGGTATCCACGTCGCGCGCCCAGGCATCGATGCCCCCGTGTAGATTGATCGTCTGAAAGCCGTATTTGTCTAAAAACACGGCCACCTGAGCGCTGCGTATGCCATGATGGCAGACCACGACCGTGGGCAAGCTGCGATCTAGCTGATTGATGCGCGCCGGTATTTGCCCCATAGGGATGTGCAGCGAGCCGTCGAGCCGACACACTTCATATTCCCACGCCTCCCGCACGTCAACCACCTGCAACTCGACTGCCGGGTCGTCCAGCCACATCTTCAACTGCTTCGCGCTAACGCTTTGCATACAGAGGTTGAGGTGCTAAAAAGTAAATTGGACGGGTTTGCGGATATTCAGCAAGGGCGCTAACATCGTTTCAAACAACACCTCTTCCACCCACTCGCGTTCGCCGACGCGGGTGATAAGTTTGGCCTCCATCAGCGGTTCTTCGCCGATCACCGCGAACAAGCGGCCGCCGACACGCAGATTATGTTTGAAGCGTTCCGGCAACACCGGTACGGAGCCGGTGAGCGCGATCACATCATAAGGCCCTTCGTTATTCCACTGCGGTGACGATACATCGGCCTCTTCTAACGTGGCATTGGTAATATTCAAGGTCTTTAGGTGTTGTGCGGCGAGTTTTAGCATGTCTGGAAAGCAATCGACGCTGCGCAATTCTTTGCACAAACGCGCCAACAGTGCAGTGCTGTAACCGCTGCCGGTACCGATTTCCAAAACGGAATCCGTGTGCTGAATATTTAAGGCTTGGAGCATCTTGGCGGCCAACATAGGGGACATCATGGTCTGACCGTTGTCTAGCGGCAGCGACAAATCGGCATAGGCCAGATTGCGCAAATGCGTCGGCACAAATAATTCGCGCGGAACCGCGTGCAATACATCCAAGACGCGGTGGTCAAAGACCTCCCAGGTGCGGATCTGTTGCTCCACCATATTAAAGCGCGCCAGATCGAAATTCACATTTCCCATAATATTCCCATGCATTATAGAGAGCCCCTCTAAACCCCTCAAGAACGTATCAGAGTAAGCGGTTTATCGGTAACAGGCAACCCCTTTTCTATGCATACATAGGTAATACCGAGTAAATTAGTCGGTTATACTTGAATATTTGTAGATTGTTCGGTATGGTGTGGGTTGCTGCTAGGGGTGCCTGCGGTTTGTGTTCGCCACAAGCCACGGCTGAGAAACACCCTTTGAACCTGAACCGGCTCGCACCGGCGTAGGAAAGTAGCGCGCTGACATAGCGCTCACTTGCCTGCCTGTTGCGTCCCCTATATAACCGCGAGGCCCACTGCATGAGCGCCGTAATCGAATCCTTAACTCCGCAATCCGAGGCGGTCGTCGCCACTGCGGTGACGCCTTTACCGAATTCACGCAAGATCTACGTGCCGGGCAGTCGCCCCGATATACGCGTGCCGATGCGCGAAATCACGCTCGCCGATACCTTAACGCGCAGCGGGCGCGAGGCCAACGCCGCCGTGACGGTGTACGACACCTCCGGCCCGTATACCGATCCGCATGCAAAAATCGACATCGCGCGCGGTCTGCCCGAGCTGCGCAAGACGTGGATAGAAGAACGCCAAGATACTGAACGATTGCCGCAGCTGAGTTCGGCCTTCGGGCGTTTGCGTTTGGCCGATAAGGCGTTGGCCCCGCTGCATTTTCCCGACCCGCGCACCCCGCGCCGCGCCATCGCGGGGGCCAACGTCTCGCAGATGCATTATGCGCGCAAGGGCCGCGTGACCCCCGAAATGGAATACGTGGCGATCCGCGAAAACATGCGCTTGGAAATGTATCGCGAACAGGCCGCGCGTCAACACCCCGGTGATGCCTGCGGCGCGAAATCGCCCACGGCGATCACGCCGGAATTCGTGCGCGACGAAATTGCGCGCGGACGCGCGATCATTCCCGCCAATATCAATCACACCGAATTGGAACCGATGATCATAGGCCGCAATTTTTTGGTCAAGATCAACGCCAACATCGGCAATTCCGCGTTGTCGTCGTCGATTGCCGAAGAAGTCGAAAAAATGACCTGGTCGATACGCTGGGGCGGCGACACGGTGATGGATTTGTCCACCGGCAAAAACATCCATGAAACGCGCGAATGGATCATCCGCAATTCGCCCGTGCCCATAGGCACCGTGCCGATTTATCAAGCCTTGGAAAAGGTCGATGGCAAGGCCGAGGAGCTGACCTGGGAGATTTATCGCGATACCTTGATCGAACAGGCCGAACAAGGCGTCGATTATTTCACCATCCATGCGGGCGTATTATTGCGCTATATCCCGCTGACCGCGCGCCGCACCACCGGCATCGTGTCGCGCGGCGGTTCTATCCTCGCGAAGTGGTGTCTGGCGCATCACCAAGAGAATTTTTTATACACGCACTTTGAAGACATCTGCGACATCATGCGCGCCTATGATGTGTCGTTTTCATTGGGTGACGGGCTGCGCCCCGGTTCCATCGCCGACGCCAACGACGCCGCGCAATTCGGCGAATTGGAAACCTTGGGTGAATTGACCAAGGTCGCGTGGAAACACGACGTGCAAGTCATGATCGAAGGCCCCGGTCACGTGCCGATGCACATGATAAAAGAAAACATGGACAAGCAATTAGAGGTGTGCGGCGAGGCGCCGTTTTATACGCTAGGCCCGTTGATTACCGACATCGCGCCCGGCTACGACCACATCACCTCGGCGATTGGCGCGGCGATGATCGGTTGGTACGGCACCGCGATGCTGTGTTATGTCACGCCTAAAGAACACTTAGGCCTGCCGGATAAAAACGACGTGCGCGAAGGCATCGTCACCTACAAGATCGCGGCCCACGCGGCGGACTTGGCCAAGGGCCATCCGGGCGCGCAAATTCGCGACGATGCGATGTCCAAGGCGCGCTTTGAATTTCGCTGGGAAGATCAATTCAGTTTGGGGTTAGACCCCGAACGCGCGCAATCCTTCCATGATCAAACCCTGCCCAAACAGGCGCACAAAACCGCGCACTTTTGCTCGATGTGCGGCCCGCATTTTTGTTCCATGCAGATCACGCAAGACATCCGCGACGCGGCAGACGTGCGTGAACGCGGCATGGAAGAAAAGGCGGTGGAGTTTAAAAAGCAAGGGCATAAGTTGTACGCGGAGACTTGATAGTTTGGGGTGCGGCGATGCGGTGCCGTGCTTTTTGACGATAATCTCTGGCTTTTGTCTTTGAGATATAAATAATGATATTATTTTTCGTTGCGATAGGGTGTTAAAAACGGTGATTACATAATGGATATAAAAACCGATATATTGTTAGGTGATTGCGGTGA
>CAKKRP010000042.1 GCA_919902765.1 Gammaproteobacteria bacterium
CTCTGGCGAGAACTGCGGGTATTCCAATCTTTTTGATCCAACACGAAGTGCCAGGCTATTTGGATCATGAAAGCGAAGGTTGGCAATTACAGAAAAATTTGGTTGTAAAAGACAGTGATATTCGCGTGCGTAAAACCACAGGCGATTCATTCCTTCGGACCAACCTCGAAGAAAAATTAAAATCACTCAATATCACCAATCTTGTTATCTGTGGTTATGCCTCGGAGTTTTGTGTTGACAATACAACGCGTAGAGCCACCGGCCTAGGTTATACCGTACAACTCGTTTCCGATGCTCACACAACTCATGATAAAAAGCATCTATCAGCAATGAAAATCCGAGAGCACCACAATTTAACGTTATCAATGGGCCCGACGATAACAGCCGTTCAGTCGGAGGATATAAGAATTGAGGGCTAACATGGCGTTCGAGCGGGACGCGCCAAAAGCGGCGCGCCCCTTAACTTTACGTGGGTGCCAGGCATGGCACGTTACTAGGTCGGTGAAAGCATAAACGTTGGGGTTCCTTCGTCACCCCAACCTACGGGTTTCACACGCCGGACCAGAGTTCTGCGCCGCTGCGCGTCACATAACGTTGGCCGTTTAGCGCGGCGTTAGGCATCAACGATGAGAATGCGCGATCATTTTAAGAATGTACTTGTCAATCCGGCTTGGGAACAAATTGTCGAGCGCGATCCGCTTATTGCGTTCTCCCACTATTGACAGTACACCTCACTTTCCAAACACCGCCAACCATCGGATTAATATTGAACAACTCCAATTTATTCTAGCACCTGATTTTTTATCTTTGGGGCCATCACGGCAAGCGGCTCTCGGTTTATAAATTCTTCAAGCGCCACCGGGCGGCCAAAAAAATATCCTTGCAGATAATCTATGCCTAAATTGCCGAGAATATCAGCCGTATCCTGATCTTCCACGCCTTCTGCGACCAACGCAAGATTTAATTCTCGAGCCAAATTGGCAATAGTTCGCAACATCGCCTTACCTTCCTGTGATTTGGCGCGGCGCACGAATGACATATCTATTTTCAATTCATTTACAGGCAACTCATGCAACCGGGATAACGAAGAAAATCCTGTGCCAAAATCGTCAATAGATAAATAGAATCCCGCATCTGCAAGCTGGTTCAACGTACGCTGCGCGTTAGAGGTATCTAATGCAATGCTTTCGGTAATTTCCAGCTTTAAATGCTGCGGAGAAAGTTGATGCCGCGTGATACGCTCGATGATGTCTGAAACAAATGTTTTGGAAAACAATTGTCGATTTGAAATATTTACCGCAAGACGAAGTTCATTTTTTCCGCACAACTTTCGATAATCCACCAAACCCGTCTCAAGCACCAATTGCCCGAGCTCATGGATCAACCCCAAACTCTCCGCCACTGGAATAAAAATTCCGGGGCTCACCCACACGTCTCTGTCACGCCAACGCGCCAAGGCCTCCATCCCCACCGGTTGAGCGGTTTTCGCGTCCACGATAGGCTGGTAATGCACCTGAATTTTGCGTTTGTTAACGGCATCCGACAAACGCGCGGAGAAGTGAAAATCGACAAAACTACTACGGAACGTATTTCATCCATTTCGCTGCGGAAGCCGACGCTTTTTAACATTTTTTCCATTAAGCAAAATTGCGAAAAACTGGACTGAAAAAGATTCAAACCGACAAACAGGATCACGCCTAAAGCGATATTTAGCATGGCAGGGTCAAATACGACCGCCAAGCCGCTGGCGCTTACCAAACCACCGGCGATAGTGCGAATTGTGGGCTCAATATAGGGATATTTTTTCATATCCGATCCGTTTAGAGGTCGCTTGGCGTCATGCTGCGGATATACGCGGTCCATGCATGACTATAGCGGTATAAAGTCACATTAGTTTAGGTGATTTACACGGCATTGTATGAATACATCGCTAGTATTCAGACTCTCGGACACCTGATGATGTTCGTCATGAAGCTAGACGTATGATTGAGCTTATCGACGACCTGACCGACGATTGGACGAATAGCCAGATTATCGCATAGCTTATTTTAACATTAATAGGAATATGCTTTTCAATTTGACAACAGGGTTCCCGGCTCAATTTTCTCCGTGCATTACCGCTACTTACATAGGACTCACTCTGTGACTGACGCGACATGTCTTTATTCCACTTTAATCAATTCAGAAGCCTACGTAGCCAATACACCGTGATCGCCGTCGCGGTAGGGTTGCTGATATTGATAAGCACCGCAATGGGCCAATACAGCGTCAGCGGAATCCGAAAAGACGCCACATTTAATTTGCAACATCGCAAACAAGTTCTCGAACAAAGCCGCCAAGTGCGCGACTACCTTTGGCAGGCGCGCTACGATATAGACGCGCTCCTGCGTGACCCCGCTAACGAAGAACATCATCAACAAATTCATATGGCCTTGGCGAACGCATTCCGTGTCGTTAACACGCTCTACAATAATCACCGGAAAAACGGCGACCTTACGCCGGAACTTTACAGTCACACAATGGAGTTATTGCAGGAATTGGTCAATCAAACCGAGAATCTATACGAAATCCGCACCAATCCTGAGCTGTTGTCTCCCGCATTTACGCTTATTAACCGTAGACTATTGCCTATTCATGAAAGCTTTTTATCCCACGCCACGCGCGCATTGTATAACGTGATGAAAAATAACGCCGATCCACGCCACATGTCCATTCAACACAAAATAGAAGATACGCGCTATTTGTGGTCGCAATTAACCAATTTGTTTCACCTGTACCTGGCCAATCGCATTTCGTCGTATGACATTAATCTACTCCCGCTGCAAAAAAAGGATATCGATGTATTACTGACCAAGGTAGGCGCCAACGTTTCCGAAATGCTCGCACCGAACACCGTCGCGTGGCTAGAGGACAACACAGCCCGTTCGATTAACGCGATGCGCGAATCCATCGGCATTTGGGAGAATTCTTACCGGGCTATTCAAAGGATAGGCGCCACCAATAAATGGCGCTCCGATAACGAGCTCATCATCGAGACTATCAATCCCCTATTCAACGACTTATGGAGCCTGCTACTCTCCAATGACATGCTGATAGAATTATCTACCGAGGCGGACGTTAGCGATTTTGCGGAAATCGCCTTAAGCCAAACGACTATCCTATGGGCGGTGGCGTTACTAGGTATATTTTTTGTCCTTGGCGGTTATTATTTTTTGGAGCGTTCGGTTTTGCGGCCGATGGCCAACGTCGCCGCAGCACTCAGATCCGAAGCGGAAGGAGAACCGGCTTCACCGCTTATCGAAATCCATGCCGAATCAAAAGAAGCCAACAATCTGATTCGCGCATTTCGTGAAATGCAAAAACAAGTACAAATACGGCAATTGAAATTAGAACACATTGCGATGCACGATAATTTAACGGAATTGCCGAACCGCGCGCTCTTTATGGATCGTCTGCATCAGGCGATTTTTCGCGCTCAGCGCGAACATACTGCTCCTTGCGTTATCATACTGGATTTAGACCGCTTTAAA
Source organism: Gammaproteobacteria bacterium (assembly GCA_919902765.1). Classification (GTDB taxonomy): domain Bacteria; phylum Pseudomonadota; class Gammaproteobacteria; order S012-40; family S012-40; genus CAKKRP01. The sequence goes on from CAKKRP010000042.1 coordinate 3,531, forward strand.
GAAATCAACGATACGTTTGGCCATCTCGTCGGCGATTCATTTCTGGTAGAGGTCGGCAAGCGACTGCTCACACGTTTACGAAAAACAGACACCATAGCGCGTTTGGGCGGCGACGAATTCGCGATACTGCTTGTAGACCAATCCGTTGAACTGGCGTTTGTAGTTGCAAAAAAAATTATGGAAATATTGGGAGAGCCGTTTCATATCAACGGCCATTTTTTTTACTCCAGCGGCAGTATGGGCATTGCCAGCTACTCCGATCATAGCAGCGATGCCGCCGGATTGTTGCGGCAGGCGGATATTGCGATGTACGTTGCGAAAAGGGATAAATTAGGTTACGTGTCGTATGATTCGAGCCAAGACGAGTTGGCCCGCAAGCAACTCACATTGCATGCCGAATTAACGATGGCTATAGATAATAATAACCTGGAGCTATACTATCAACCGCAACTGGATATCGCGACGGGCGCGGTACGTGGTGTCGAGGCCTTGCTGCGCTGGCGACATCCGACGGAGGGCTTTATACCTCCCGACCAAATCGTGCGCCTGGCGGAACAACGCGGCCTGATACAGGTGCTAACATATTGGGTGATCGACAATGCCATAAAACAGAATACCCTATGGAATGGTTTCGGCCACAATTTTAATATCGCAATAAATCTCTCCGTCTTAAATCTACAAGACTCCAAATTGGCCGATTTGGTGGATAAACTTTTGATCAAGCACGCAATGCCCGCTCGCCAACTGATATTTGAAATAACCGAAAGCGCCATGATGACCCATCCTGCGTTGGCGATCGAACAATTAAAAAAATTGCGTGATCGTGGCGTCTTTATCTCAATAGACGATTACGGAACCGGCTATTCTTCACTCGCATACATACACCAGCTACCCGTATTCGAATTGAAAATCGATAGGTCCTTTATTATGTATTTAGACACCACAAATAGCGATGCCGTGATAGTACGTTCCACAATAGACTTGGCCCATAATCTTGGACTCAAGGTGGTGGCGGAAGGGGTGGAAAACGTCAACGTATTTAACCTTCTGCGCGCGTTTGGTTGCGACATCGCCCAAGGTAATTTGTTCTGTAAACCCTATCCCGCCAACGAATTCATGGAGTGGCACGCGACTTTTTTAGCGCGCGGAAATGCGCAATGACGTAGCGGCCAAGTATGGGTATCCTGCCGCTATTTATGGGACTGCATATGGTGAATTGACATTCCAACCGCACCACGCCGCGCGCCGGCTATTTTTACCTCACATCGAAAAAGTATACCCCAACCCCACCGCCGCACACGCCGCAATCACTTTCATAATATCCTGCTTGTATTTCCACAACGCCAAAAACGCCGCCACCGACATCAACGCATAGAACCACTCAAAGTGCCCAGAGAACGGCGCGACTTCACTCGCCTTAGGCCACAACACATGCCAACCGAAAAATAGCGCCAGATTTAACACCACACCGACCACCGCCGCAGTGATGCCGGTCAACGGCGCGGTGAATTTTAGATCGCCGTGCGTCGCCTCCACCAGCGGCGCCCCCGCGAGTATGAAAAAAAAACTCGGCAAAAAGGTGAAAAACGTCGCCACACAGGCACCGGCGAAACCCGCCAGCAACAACATATCGGGGCCGAATATCGCCTTGCTCCAACTGCCCACAAAACCGACGAACGCCACCACCATGATCAATGGCCCGGGCGTGGTTTCGCCCAGGGCCAGACCGTCTATCATTTGCGTGCCGGTGAGCCAACCGTAATTCTCTACGCCGCCTTGATAGACATAGGGTAACACCGCGTAAGCGCCCCCGAAGGTGACCAAGGCCGCCTTAGTGAAAAATTCGCCCATGTCGCGTAGCGTCGCATCGGGGATCGCCCACATCGCCGCCGCCCATAACGCCACTGACGCGACGCACAATTTTGCGAAATGTAAATGATCGTATTTAGCGTGCGCCGGGGATGGCGTGTCGTCGTCTATCAATGCCGGACCAAAACTTTTTTTGCCGGCACCATGACCGCCACCCATTTTGAATTTATCCGGCGCTACACGACCGCCTACGTACCCCACAATGCCTGCACCCAGTACGATATACGGAAATGGTATTTTTAGCGCAAAAATGGCCACAAACGACAATGCGGCAAATGTCCACAACACATTATTTTTCAGCGCGCGCGACCCAATGCGCCACGCCGCAAACACCACAATCGCAACCACAGCGGGCTTGATGCCGTTAAACACGCCTTGCACAAAGGTCAGATTGCCAAAGGCGAGATAGACATAGGTCAATGCCGACAAAATAAATAACGAGGGCAACACGAACAAGGTGCCCGCGACGATGCCGCCGCGTGTACCGTGCAACAACCAACCGATATAGATCGCGAGTTGTTGCGCCTCCGGCCCTGGCAATACCATGCAATAATTCAACGCGTGCAAAAAACGCTGTTCGGAAATCCAACGGCGTTTTTCCACCAGCTCTTGATGCATAATGGAGATCTGCCCCGCAGGGCCACCAAAACTGATGAAACCCAGCTTCAGCCAATACATAAACGCTTGCCAGAAACTCGGATGGGCGGGGCGTTCTAATATCGACGTTGGATCATTCACAGCGTTTCTCCCTGTAGTATTGCATCAACCAATCAAATACCTTCGATGCCTGCGCGAGCAACGCGTCATCATCCAATTCTGAAGCGCGCAAGCCCATGAGCATGGCCTCCACACCCGGCGCCTCCGCATTGGGCAAACCGCCCACGTCTAAACAATGTACCAATTCGCCCAGGCGTAACAAATCCGCGTCTTCATCCAAGCCAAAACTTGCAAGCAAGACCTCGAACGTCACCTTGGTGCCGACATGGCTAAAGGTCGCGCCGTCAAAATCAAAGCCCAGCCAATCCGGGTGACAAGCCGTAATGGACGACAGCCACTTGATCTCGGCCTGGGGGTCGATGTGATGTTTAATCAACCATGCGCTCGCCAACCTATCCACCCACGGGCGCGCGCGCGTGGCCCAAATACGCGCACGATAATCGGCGCACCGCAAGCGGGGTATCGCGACGAAGATGGTCGTCGGTTCGTCCGGCGACAATCGCCGCTGCACAACGTCGCGCAACGCGTCGAGTTGTGCCAACACTTGGCGCTGCGCCTCACCCGCGAAAAAATCGATCTTTACGACCTGCTCGAATCTGCGCTGCAATGCCTGCATTTGCCGCACTAGGCTCACGCCATCGAGGGTCTGCACGCCAGCGCGTAACGCGCGCGCATCTTCAATGATAGACGCATAGTCATCACTGCGATCAAACAAGGCGCGCAGACCCGCCTCTTGAGGGTCATCGCTCCCGGACAGGCGATAGACATCGCCGCTACCCCCAACCTCTTGCGCCTCAGTCGCTATGGTATAAAGCGCCGCCGCGTGTTCCGGGGCATCGGGCAACAGATAGACGCCATCGCGTAAGGTTGCACAACCTTGGGACTTGAGGGCACGCCAAACACGCATACGCCCCGTCGCGGCCTTGGTGGGCAGGCTGACAAAGAGGGCCAGAAAACTCATCTTTAGCACCAGGGTATTGACATGTAGGATAGTATACAGCTATGTTATATATATTACCAGCAACTACATTGGTGGCCGTAGGGGCTGTGTATGCCCCAGTCAACCGGCGAACAGGTGGCCAATTGTCCTCATCTACACGGAGAACTTCATTCATGCATATCCGTTCGGTTTCGCTTAAAACAACACGTTTGGCTCTTGCCCTCCTCAGCGCATCGATCCATGCCGATGATATGGTAATGGTTGCACCTCACAACACCAAGGTGTTGTTTGAAAACGATAGGGTCCGGGCTCTGGAGACCCTGACCAAACCTGGAGAAAAACTCGCCATGCACTCGCATCCGGCCCGGGTGAATTATTTCCTACATCCGCTGCAGGAACGCATCACCTATGAGGGAAAGCCGCCACGGGATTATGCCTTGAAGGCGGGTGAGGTGGCCTTTAGCGAGGCCGTTAAATTAGAAGTGGTGAATATCGGAACCACCGAAGGACATAATATTGTTATAGAACTCAAAGACAATCAACACCGTGTCGCGCCAATGCACTAAACACTGGCTTTTTTTCATGCGAAGCACAAACGCGAGGCAATCCGGTTGATGTCGCCGACAGATAAGCCATGTTAAGAGGAAAATGTAATGGCCCACTCAGAAATACCCACTACGCAAAAATGGAAAGAGATAGTAGCGACATTTCTCAAATTGGGCCTTACTGCCTACGGTGGCCCCGCGATTATGGGCATCATGCAGACCGAACTTCAAGAAAGACGCCAATGGGTCACCAAAGAACGCTTCATGGAAGGTCTTACTTTAGTCAACATGTTGCCCGGTGCGGCTGCGACACAATTGGGTATCTACTTAGGCTATATGCGCGGCGGGTGGTGGGGCGGATTGCTCGCGGGGCTGTGTTTTGTGCTACCCGCCTTTTTCATCATGTTAGCGCTCACGCTATTTTACGCCGCCTTCGGCGCCACACCGTTATTACAGGGCGCACTCTATGGGCTAGGACCCGTCGTGCTAGGTATATTCCTGGTCGCCATTTATCGAATGGGACGGACTGCACTAACCAACATTCCTAAAATTACCATAGCCATAGTCGCGGCGCTCTTATTAATATATAGCCCGTTGGATATCGTCACTATTCTCGCCGTAGCGGGAGGGACAGGAGTGTCATTGTTTCACTCCAAAAAGCTTGGGATATTGGTGATCTGTACAATATTTGCCCTGATTTCAGCCGCATACTTTGCAACTGATGCGCCGTCGATACACCTATCAAATTCGATCTCCACCACCGTCACGCCGCAGGCACCGGGTTTGTTGAACGTAGGATGGTTTTTTTTCAAGGTAGGCACCTTTTCGTTTGGCGGTGGTTTGACTTTAATTGCATTCATCCAAGCACAAGTCGTAGATCAATATCATTGGCTCACACATCAGGAATTTATTGATGGCTTGGCACTTGGCCAATTCACACCAGGCCCCATCCTCATGCTGTCTTCTTATGTAGGTTATAAAATAGCCGGGATTATAGGGGCAGCGGTGGGTGCGCTCGCCATCTTTCTACCTTCATTTATAATCATGTTGTCTGTGCTTCCCGTGCTTGAACGATTCAGAAATTTGCGCTGGATGAAGGCCGCGATGCAAGGTATCGCCCCGGCCGTCATTGGCGTACTCACGGTGTCCATTTTACAATTGGCGCCTCATGCCGTGCCCGATCTGACTGCGGGCGCGATCTTTTGCGGGACCGTTATCGCGATGCTGGCATGGCGACTCGCAACGATGAAGCTCTTATTTCTTGGTGCACTTATAGGCATCATACGCAATCGTTGGTTTTCGCTGCCTGGATTACGCTAAGTTACTCGCTCATTAATTCAGCAGTGACAAAGAAATAGTTTTACGAACGGCAATTTGATATACGCATTCCACTTTTTTGATACGTTGCTTTTAACGCTGAGGAGAACTACATGAAATCATTTTGCCGTCTACTACTCATTGTATGCTCACTGCCCATTGGTTATGCCTCGGCCACAGATAAACTGGAACTCCAAAGGGCCGCCGAAAATGTCTACGCCATTGTCGGAGAATTGGATAACCGCACACCCGAAAATCTTGGCAATAATGCCACCTTTGGCTTTGTCGTCACCGCCGAAGGTGTGGTGCTGATAGATGTGGGCGCGACATACCAAGGCGCGCAGCGCATCCACACCGTTATAAAACAAGTCACCGATAAACCCATCAAAGTGGTAATCAATACCGGCGGGCAAGATCACCGCTGGCTGGGCAACGAATACTTCAAAAAACTCGGTGCAAAAATCATAGCGCAAAAATTCGCGGTGGAAGATCAAAAGGCGCGCGAGCGTGATCAATTTATGATGCTAAATAATTTGGCGGGCGCCAAAGCCCTAGAAGGCACCAACGCAGTTTATGCCGATGAAACATTTGACAAAGAAACAAAATTTATTTTGGGTGGCATCGCGTTTGAGTTGCATCACACGGCACACGCCCATACGCAGGGAGATTCATTTGTCTGGCTGCCGAAGGAACGCATCGTATTCTCCGGCGACATCATTTATGTTGAGCGTATGGCAGTGATTTTGGACGTATCTAAGAGTAGCACCTGGTTGCAAGCCTTCGAGGCCATTGCGGCACTTGATCCTAAAACTATCGTTCCAGGCCATGGTCACGTCACATCGTTGGCACAAGCCACAGCGGATACCTATGACTATGTAAAATATTTGCGCGAGGGTGTGGCGACGTTTATGAAACAAGGCGGTAACGCCGCCGATATCGGCAAGGTCGACCAAGCGCGCTACAGTTATTTAAAGAATTACGAATTGGCCCGAGGGCGCAACGCCCTGCAAGTCTATACCGAGCTTGAATGGGAGTAGTGAACGGAAAACGCGTTGTAACGCACAGTGATGCCCACTGGATATAAATCAATTGCCCACAAATACCAAAAAGGCCTATACTAAGCCCGCAAATAATACAGGTGTAGTAATGATTAAAGGCTCAATTTCCTCCGTCGGCGTCAATGATCTGGTCATGGCAGGTGTGCTGGAGCACGCGTCCAGACTCGCCCCGCAAAAAGTCAGCATTGTGGAAATAGGTGCCGGGAAAGGGGCCTTGTCGCAGGCGATGCGCGCGCGCCTTGATCAACAAAACATTATATATGAATATGATTGCTGGGACATCGAGCCACACCAAATCAATGATCATAAACTCGGGTTCACTTGCCGGTATTTTGATGCGCAAGAAGAATTCGACACCACCAAAAAATACGACATCGTGATCGCAGTCGAGATCATAGAACACATCGAAAATCCGTTTCATTTAATTCGAGAGTTTGCAAAAATCGGCAAAATGAATAGTTTGTTGCTGGTGACCTCGCCGAATATTCTAAGTCTGCCATCGCGTTTGCGCTATTTTTTTATCGGTTGCTATGACTTTTTTCGCCGTCCGTATAACGAGTATTGGCTTAATATGGGGCATCTCAACCCGATTAATCCGCTGCAACTGATCTACATCCTGCGTAAAAACGGCTTTGAATTGAACCAGTTGACCACCAATTACGGCGGGATCGATTCGCTGATTTTGTTACCGTTTACGCCGTTTATCGCCTTGTGGTCGGCCTGGCATTATCTCGCCAGAGAACGCAGCAAGGGCAACAAAGAGCAAACCAAGCGCAATCGCCTGACCTTCGCGTATGTGGTATCGCTACGCATGTTGCTGGGGAAAATCGCGATTTACCAAGCGATCCGCACCAACGATTTGGTGGCGGATAAAACCATCTGGTTTCGCAGTGATCCCAACTTTAAACCCTAGCCGCCCCGCTTAGGACGTATTATTTTATGCAAATCTGGGTGGATGCGGATGCTTGCCCCAAGGCGATTAAAGAGGTGTTATTTCGCGCCGCCGAACGCACCAAGACACCTCTTATCTTAGTCGCTAACCAAACGCTGAACGCACCAAAATCCGCCTTTATACGCATGCTACGCGTGAATCGCGGCTTCGACGTCGCCGACAACGAAATCGTCAAACAACTGACACCCGGCGATTTGGTGATCACGTCCGACATTCCACTCGCCGCAGAAGTGATCGCGAAGGGCGGTCATGCGCTCAATCCACGCGGCGAATTATATGACAAGGGCACCATAGGGTCACGCCTGAATATGCGCGATTTTTTGGATACAATGCGCGCCAGCGGCGAACACACCGGCGGACCCGCCCCGCTTTCACAAAGTGAAAGACGCGCCTTTGCGAATCATTTAGACAGATTTTTGATGGCGAAAACCCAGCGCCGTTGAATATAGAAAATTCAACGCGCTTTTATTTTTGTTTGGGTTTTACGGGTTCTAAATATTGGGCCAGCACACCCGGGCGAGACAAATGGTATCCCTGCACCATATCCACCCCCATATCTCTGACCAACTCCAAGATCTCGGCGTTTTCGACGAATTCCACCACCACGCTTTTCTTTAAACTGCGTGCGATTCCTATCATTGCACTGACAAAGGCGATATTGTCGGTGTTTTTATCCAAGTCCCGGATAAACTGTCCGTCAATTTTGATCGAATCGACATACAGGTGCTTTAAATAGGTAAAGGTTGAAAACCCGCTGCCGAAGTCGTCGAGAAATATACGACACCCGGTGACTTGCAGCGCCTCCACGAAAAATTGGGCGTCGCGTAGATCGGACACCGCAGCGGTTTCGGTCAACTCAATGATCAAGCGCTCCGCAGCGACGCCAAAGTACTTTAGTTGCTCTTGGATATAAATCGGCACTTGTTGGTCATCAAAGGTGCGTCCGGACACGTTGACGGCGATGCCGTCGATTTGCGGATATTCTTTCAATTGTTTTATCACATTACGCACCACCCATTTGTCGATATCGAGTATCTGACGCGATTTTTCCGCGAAGTGGATAAATTGGCTGGGCATAATCAACTTGGTCGGGTCCTGCGCGTCTTGCAAGCGAATTAGCGCTTCCAGATGCGATATCGACAAGTCTTTTGCATGATAGACGCCCTGAAAATGCAGTGTGAAAAATTCCTTTTCAAACGCCTGGTCCAACGTCTTATTCCATAATAGCCTTTCCTTGGTATGTATGGAATGGTCTTTGTTTGGGTTATAGATCGCGTAAGAATTTTTCCCCTGCGTCTTGGCCTGGTGCATAGCGATACCCGCGTGCGCGATCAATTCTTCGGCATTTTGACCATGCGCGGGATATTTCGCTATACCGACGCTGACCGCGATATTTACGTCAGTGTCTTCGACACTGATTTTGAGCGTGGACATCGCTTCTATGACGCGCGTCACCAGCGCATTGATAGCATCCTCCGCCACACTGGTGGTTATAATGCCAAATTCGTCGCCGCCCACGCGCGCGACAAAATCGCTCGCCCGGGTAATCGACACCAGTTGATTCGCCGCGCGGGTCAAAATATGATCGCCGGTACTGTGGCCCAATGTATCGTTGATTATTTTGAATTCATCCAGCCCTAGGTACAGCACCGAGCATTTACCGTTATTTCGTTTTAACATGTTAATTTGATGATCCAATTGTTCTTGAAAGCGATGTCTATTGAATAGGCCGGTCAGGACATCACGCTCGGCTAAATAGATCAAGCGCTGTGCCATACGCATTTCTTCGGTGGTGTCTTCAAACATCCACAATCGGCCTATCAAACCGCCATCAAGGTCATGCACCGGGTGAGATGTTTGGACAAACGTTTGGCGACTGGAGAATGCGAGTTCGACACGGTCCAATTGCGTAACCATAAATACGTGATGCAGCGCGAATTCTTCATCTAAAAATGTCTTAGCAGCGCTTTTTAAAACATCTTTCGTGTGCAATCCCGCCAACACGACACCGCGCGGAATTTCCCACATAGTTTCAAAAGCCGGATTGGTGTAAACGATATGTTTTGTCTTGTCTTCGAACAAGATACCTATATTCATCGCCGACAGTAGGGCGCGTACGTGCTGCTGATCGCGCTGCGCGGCGAGGGTCAATTTCTGCTGATGTTGTTCGGATATCTTCAAATCCAAGGCGGTCTTTTTGTGCTTTTCTATCTCCAGCGTGAGCGCCAAGGTGCGCTGCTTGACACGCGCGTCCAGCGTTGCTGCAAGCCCTTCCAGCTCCAGACGCGTGTTTTTTTCTTTTTCGGACAATGCGGTGATCAAACTATAGATGATGTAGGTCAATGTCACGCCGATTACGAGCGCGCACAGCGCTCGGAATACCGGAATAGGTAATTCAAAATAAAATAAAAAGTCGTCCTGCGTGGGCAGCCATACCGGAAAATCCGCGACGCGCACGGTGATCAGGCCGGCGAGTATTCCGTAACATCCAAATGCCAGCGCCAAGGAGGTAGCGGCCCATCTTACGCCGCGAACAGACGTTACTAACGCGGATAAAAGGAGGGATCGGCGCAACGCATAACCTGCAATCGTTGCGCCGGGAAAGGCGAACAAATAACGCGACATTGCCGATAAGGCGTGTACCTTGTCCGCGCTTACTAGCGTACCCGATACCGCAATCAGCAACGCGACGCCGTAGATCGCTATTGCGCTATCGAGGCCTGCTATTTTGCGCGGTATGGCGCTGAATTGCAGCATGGCGCGCCGCGAAAATTCAAATAAAACGCTGTAGGATATCCATTGCAGGACGACCACCCCCCAGGATATCGCGACGGACTCCGGTTGATACATTTCGACGATGACCAGCAATTCGCTGACCCCATGCAAATAGCCGAAGTAACCTATTAGGTGTAACTCTGCGGCGAGACTGAATGTATTCGGTGTTTTGGGCTGTAGCGAGATCACCAGCCCTAAGAAAATAAACGCGCAGCCGTAAAACGCAAATACGGCGTCGATATTGGACTGTAGTATATATGCTATGTAATCCATGTCGCTTATGAACGGCTGGCAATTAAAACCCTAAGGGTTAATTATGTAGCGACCGTTTTCGCTGTAAATACAGTACTTTTTAATTTTACATCTCCCTTAGGCCGCTGTATCGGGCAATAGTTAGGCTACAGCCGGAAGTGTCCGTTCGCACTCAAGCGTTGCAAATTACGCCCCGGTACCAGCACCTTTAATTCGGCGAGGATGCGATCCTCTTCTCCGGGCATCAAGTGGGTTAAAAATATTTTGGCGTCATGCTTGAGTTTTACGATATCGGCGGCGAAGGTTTTAGGACAATAATGCCCGGCCAGACCTGCGAGGTGTTCTTTGTGATTCGGGAAGGCGGTTTCAACGATCAATAAATCTAAACTATCGTGCGCATTGAGCGCCGCCCATAGGCTATCGTTGCTGCTGGTATCTCCGGAATACGCGAAGGCCTTTTTGCCCTTGCTGACCCGGTATCCGACGGCGGGCACGGCGTGATTGACGGGAATCATCTCGACCGTGCGCCCATCGACATCCAGCGCTTGGCCGGGGACCATTTCACAAAAGGTCAATACCGGGCGTTCCGGGGTCGGCAGCTTGGAAAAGTCCGGCCATATGACCCAGTTAAATATGTGATCTTGCAAGGCCTTGAGCGTCACCGCCTGACCATGTACTACCAAGGGTTTTTTTACAAGGGAAAAAATCGTATCCACCAGCAAGGGAATGAAATTGATGTGATCTAAATGCGAATGCGTAACGAAAACATGGCGTATTTCCGCCATTTCCGGCAGCGTCAACTCGCCCACCCCACTCCCGGCGTCGATCAAAATATCGTGATCGACCAGAAAAGAAGTCGTACGGTGTCCCGCCCCTATCCCTCCGCTACACCCTAGCACTCGTAAATTCATGGTGGCCATCTATCCGTAAGCACAGTAACACTCCATTACGCTACCGGCCAAAAGCGGCATAAAATGGAAAAACTTTAACGCTTGTGCGATCATTCCCCATTACCTTGGTCCCCTGCGGAGTATGGACACATGACAGAAGCAATCAGCGCCTTTAGCGCCCTCGCCTTATATCTGATTGCCGCCGCCCTATTGTGGCGGCGTTTGGTACAGCGCGAGCATGCACAGCCCCGCGCTTGGGCCTTGGCGGTGAGTAGTGTGGCGGTCATCGCGCATGCGCTGGCCTTATCTCAAGGCATGCTCCATGCCGAAGGCATGGATTTGAGCTTTGCCAACGCCGCTTCGTCGTCGATGTGGTTTGTGGCCTTGTTATTGATCGTCACGGCGATTAATAAGCCGATAGAAAACTTGGGGGTGCTGGTGTTCCCCACCGCTGGCCTATCGACCTTGCTGACCTATATCGTCCCTACACGTCATGCGGTCAATATGCACGTGTTAGGCATGGACATCCACATCCTGCTGTCGATTCTCGCCTATAGCCTGTTGGGCATGGCAGCCTGCCAGGCCTTGTTGTTGTCGGTGCAAGAACGGCACCTGCACCAGCGCAAGCCTGGAGGGTTTATACGCGCCCTGCCGCCTTTAGAAACGATGGAGAATCTGCTCTATCAATTGCTCGCCTTCGGTTTCGCCCTGCAAAGTTTGGCGATGGCGACCGGTGCCGTGTATTTGACTAACTGGTTCGAGCAGCACATGGTACACAAGGTCGCGTTGTCGGTGCTCGCGTGGCTGGTGTTCGCCACATTGCTAGTGGGCCACTGGCGCTATGGATGGCGTGGCCGCACGGCGGTGCGCTGGACGGTGGGTGGATTTGTGGCCTTGGTACTGGCCTATTTTGGCAGTAAATATGTGTTAGAAGTCCTGCTGGGCCGCTGACCCCCCACGTCAGCGAAAGGGGTCGTGATCGCATGAGTGATATTCCACTATCCGCACTGATCGGCGCGCTGGTCGCGTTATTGCTGTTTTCAGCGTTTTTTTCCGGCACCGAAACAGCGTTGATGAGCATCAACCGTTATCGCTTACGCCATTTGTGCCGCGCCGGGCACCCCGGGGCGGTGCGCGCAAGTTGGCTGCTCGACCGCCCTGATCGCTTGATCGGTTTGATCTTGCTGGGCAACACCTTCGCCAATATCGCGGCGTCGTCTATCGCCACCATCATCGCGTTGCGCATTGGCGGCGATAGCGCGGTCGCCATCGCGGCGGGCCTGCTCACCTTGGTCATGCTGATTTTTTCTGAAGTGGCCCCCAAAACGCTAGGCGCGCTTTATCCTGAGCCGGTGGCGTTTTATTCGTCATATGTCTATCAAATATTGCTCAGAATCCTGCACCCCTTGGTATGGGCCGTCAACACCTCGGCCAACGGGCTCTTGCGCTTAGCCGGAGTCGATGTCTACGAGCCGGGCACGATGCAACATTTGACCAGCGAAGAATTACGCACCGTGGTCAACGAGGCCGGTGCGTTAATCCCTAAACGCCACCAAAACATGCTGTTGAGCGTGCTCGATTTGGGGCGGGTGACGGTCAATGACATCATGGTGCCACGGCATGAAATCACCGGCATCAATATCGACCAAGAATGGGAAGATATCCTCAGTCAGCTACGCCACAGTCAGCATAGCCGCTTGCCGGTATACCACGAAGATATAGATCGCATCGTCGGATTTATTTACATGCGTAACGTCGTTAATTTAATGGCGGCAGGCACATTTGATCGCGACGCGTTTATGCATATGTTGCGCGAACCGTATTTTATCCCGGAAAATACCCCGCTCAATACCCAATTGTTGAATTTTCAGCGTCAAGGCCGGCGCATTGGCGTGGTGGTCGATGAGTACGGCGATATTCAAGGACTGGCCACGCTGGAAGATATTCTGGAAGAAATCGTCGGCGAGTTTACCACCGACCCATCGACCATCGTCCGCGATGTGCATCCACAGGAAGACGGTTCCTATATCGTGGACGGCGCGGTGTATGTGCGCGATTTAAATAAAATGATGCGCTGGAATTTCCCGACCGGCGGCCCTAAAACCTTGAGCGGTCTGATCATCGAATATTTGGAAACTATCCCCGAGGCCGGCACCAGCTTGAAAATCGGCGACTATCCGGTGGAGATCGTGCAGATCAAAGACAATACGGTAAAAACCGCGCGCGTCTTGCCGGTGCCGCCGCACCCTGCGCGCTAGGTTCACTCATCACAAACCCTCGCCGCGCGAGGCCACCATTAAGCGATTGCGCCCGGCGCGTTTGGCCTCATACAGCGCCTGATCGGCATCGCGGATTAAACGTTCGACATTCCAACTCGCCTTAGGCCGCAATCCCGCCACACCCAGACTGACCGTGACGAATGGACCCACCGGCGAAAAATCGTGCGGAATTTCCAGCGCTTCGACCTTGGCGCGCAACGCCTCCGCGACTTGCGTGGCGCCTTGCGGTGTCGTGCCCGGCAACACCACGATGAATTCTTCGCCGCCATAACGCGCCACCATATCGGCCGGGCGCGTAAATACCACGCGCAAGGCGTCCGCCACCTTTAACAAACACTCATCGCCCATTTGATGACCATAGTTGTCATTATAGGCCTTGAAAAAATCGATATCCGTAATGATCAACGCCAATGCCGACTGCTCGCGTATCGCACGCATCCATTCCTTGGCCAAAAACTCGTCGAAATGCCTGCGATTAGACAAATGCGTGAGGCTGTCCTGACAGGAAATGCGTTGCAAGGTCTCGTTACTTTGTTCCAATTGCGCCTTGAGATCGCGCAATTGACGGAACGCCTCATCGCGTTGTTGCTGAATAAACCACGCGCGCGTGTGCGCCTTGATGCGCGCGATAAGCTCAATTTGATCGGGAATTTTGACCAAATAATCACTCGCACCCGCCTCAAAGGCACGCGATTTGTCGCGCGGATCTTCTTTATTGGAAAGCACGATGATGGGTATCATCGCCGTCAGCGGGCTGGCGCGAAACTGACGCACTAGCGTAATCCCATCCACTCCCGGCATCACTAAATCGAGCAGAATAACCGTCGGCCGCACCTCGTTGACCATGGCCACAGCGCGCGCCGGATCGGCGCAATAATGCAATTGTATGTCGGGCTCGACGCGCAAGATACGCCGCACCGCCTCGGCGACGATCAATTGATCATCGATCAATAACACCGAGGGCGGGCCATCCACGAAGGGGTTGGAGTAGTAGTCGTGAGGCATAAGGTTGTTTGGGCTCGCCGATCAGTGTTGCGGAATCGCCATTGACGAAGAACAAGACACCTTACTCGCGTCCGTCAATGGCGGATTATCCCAACGCATACAAAAACGCGAACCGCCGAATTGCGCCGCGCCACCGTTGCCGACCCGTGGCAAACCCAAAACCTTGACATATATTACCGGTGCGGTCGTACCCGTAGGGGGGGCAACGTCAGGTTTACATATCTTACCGGAAACACCTGTAAGACTACTGACGATTTTCGCAAACAGGATGCCCCCGACGCATATTGATGTTGTGCCATCTACACTACTATTCACGTCTAAAAATGCTTCACCGTCATAAGATACCAGGGACAGCGTACCGCCGAAATTTGCCGCAGTGACTGGAACCGACACCGCATAATAGCTAACACTCGCGGTCGATTTTTGGGCATTCGCCATCACCATGCCTTGATATTCGGCGCTGTTGTCAAAGCGCACTGTTTTCGGCGCCGCACGAGTGCCTTCAGACAAATAATAATAAGCCAATGCGTCAACCGACACGTTGACGGTTTGCGCTGCATTTGGCGAATATCGTGTGAAAACAGTACCGTAAATATCCTGGCCAGCCACCAAGATTCCACAACCGACTTGAGTAACATGTGATGCTGCGTTGCGGCACTCTGTGGTGGCATAATAATCCCCAGCCCGCGCCAAACTGATCGTGGCATCACCACGAAGATCAAATCCCTGCGCAACAATGGTGTACCCACCCGCCGCACCGGCATCGACAGGCCACTTAAAACTGCCCTGATACCAGGTTTGACTTCCATCCAACGCCTGCACCTTTTGCAAGACCAATGTATTATTTGACGCACTCAACGCTTGTGGCACGTCCACTGGAATTTTGTTAGTAACGCCGACATCCCCATTTACCCCGCCAGGCGCCACCGCCGTGACCGAAAATTCGGTAGCCCCCCCCGTAGGTTGGGCCGTCACCTCGAGTGTCGCCCCCGTCCCCGTAGACGGGGCGCCGCCATTCACCGCCCAAGTCGCACTGGGAGATTGCGTACTCCCATCTGTCATCAACGCCTTGATATAGAGGGTAAACTTCTCGCCGAAAGCGGCCACGGTGTGCGCAAATCCTTCGATGGAAATGCGTTCTATTTTTGGCATGCCGATGCTCTCGATAGTAAACGGAGGCCCGGCCAAGGTTTGCGCAGGATCGTCAAAATTCGCGGTCGCGCTGACGGCTACGCTGCCTGCGTGACCTAGATATAGCTCTGCTGCATTGTCTTGATTTTTCAACTTGGATACGGGCGAACCAGGGTCATTTAACGTCCAAGCCCAATTTACCGCTCCGGTATACGCACCCCCATCGCCCAATAACAACTGTGCGGTCAATTGCACTGTTTTGCCTGCATAGTGGTTTTCATTATTCATTATCATGACCAGCACGCTATACGAGGCTGGCGCAGTCACTGTCACCGTGTGTTCTGCATGTAACGTACGACCGCCAATATCGACTTCCGCAATCACAGTCGTCGTACCCAACGCCGACGCCACTAACGCGGCACCGGTATCAAAATTCAATGTCGCCACTGTCGCATCCGCAGTAGGGGCGATACTCCATACAACGTCGTTTAACGCAACATTGGGTTCCGCACGCAAATGGGCGGCAAGCGGCGCGCGCAAGCCTTTGACCAGCGTCGATGGGGCATCAATAATAAATTCCGACACAACCGGGGTCGTAGGGTTGGCCGGGGTTTCCGTGGCGGGTCCCACAGGCTTGTTGCATGCCGCGAACAACAACAGTGTTGACGACAAAAGCATACGCTGCAATAGTTTCACACCGCCAACCCTCGTCAATAACCGTTCACGCATGGAGGATATACTCATACTAAGTTCTCGATTACCCAGCAATAAATTGTTACCAGCATGTTTGCCTAGACTTAGTTACCGATTAAGATAGCGCTTTGGCCGCATAGACGAGGAATCTACGTTATGACAAACTCATGGAAATTATACACCATCGCCTTACTCCTAACCTTAACGGGCTGCGCCAGCGTGGAGGTAGGGCGCGATTTTAATAACCATAAATTTATATCCGCCGTGCAGCGCGGCGTGACCACGCAATCCGAGATTCTCCAATGGCTGGGCGAGCCCGCCAGCACCGGGACGCAGGTCGAAACCTCCGGCAAGCAATATACGCGTTGGGTCTATTATTTTGGCACTGGCAAACCGCCGCGTTTTGACGACGTACACTTTAAAAACCTGGAGGTGCTCTTTGATGACGCCAAGGTAGTGCAGGGCTATCAGTGGTCGGGTGGGCAATAGCCCTAACATTTAGCCTAAGGAGCGGTATGTACGGTTTAGCAGCCACTTTTTTAGTGATGTCGGGCGCTGCGGCGCTGATTTATCAAGTCACTTGGGTACGCCTGTTGGGGCTTTCGATGGGCTCGACCAGCGCCTCGTTGAGCACGGTGCTGGCGGCGTTTTTTTTGGGGATGGCGGGCGGCAGTTATCTTGCCGAACGCATCACCAAAAACCGTATCCACAGCCTACGCCCTTACCTGGCCCTGGAATTGTGTATCGGGCTGGCGGGCCTGGCGCTGCTTCCGTTGCTGTTAAATCTGGACGCGATACTCGCGTACGCCCCGGCCTTTGGCACGACCTTGGCCCTGAAATTCGCCCTGGTGATGACGCTATTGTCGGTACCCACGCTATGTATGGGTGCGACCTTTCCGGTGATGGCCGCGTTGATGGTGCGGCGGCATCAAGACCTCGGCCTGCGCATCGGTCAACTCTATAGTTTGAATACCGTGGGCGCGATGTTGGGCGCGGTCTTGTCGGCCTTCGTGCTGGTGCCACTGATCGGGTTGAATGGGGCAGTTTATGTGGCCGCCGCGCTGAATCTTAGCATCGCGGTGATCGGCTATCTAAAGGCCCAGCACGTGACGTTGCCGCCGTTGGAACACGCCGCGCCTGCCTCCATCCCCAACCCCTCCAAGCGCGCGCCATGGGCCTTGCCGGCATTGATCGTGTTATTCGCGACCGGCATGGTGTCCATCGCGACCGAAGTCGGTTGGACCAAATATCTGGCCATTTTCACCGGCACCACTTTATACGGTTTTGCCGCCATTTTAGTGGTTTTTTTGGCCGGTATCGCATTGGGCTCGTGGTGGATTAAGGCGCGTCTGGAGACTATCACCAAGCCTTATGCATGGATGGCCGGCATGTTGCTGGCGATCGGCATCGCCCTGTTGTTCACGCGCGCCGTCCTGGCCGCCGTGCCCGCCTTTTATGAAGGCATCAACCACATCAGCGCACCCGGCGCAATCAAACAAGCGATAAAATATTCCTTCACCTTCGTCATGCTCTTTCCCGCGACGTTCTTATTCGGCGCGTTATTCCCGCTCAACCTAAAACTTTACTGCGGCGATCTCGCAGGGGTGCGCCAACGTGTCGGTCGCGCCTATGCAGTCAATACCGTCGCCGCGATTTTAGGGTCGCTGGCAGCGGGGTTTTGGATCATTCCCACCTACGGCACCGATGTGTTGCTGGTGTTGTGCGCGGCGCTCGTATTGTTATTGCCATTATTATTTTTGCGCCACATCGTCAGCGCCAAACTGCGCCTGGGCTTTGCGCTGACTGCGCTGATCCTCATTGCGATCAGCCCGCAGTTGCCGGGCTTGGACTATCGACGCATGATCGCCTCGGTGGATTATGCCTATGACGAAGATGCGCGTGCAGGCGTTAAACCGACATTTTTATATTTGCAAGAAGGCAAGGCGGCGGTCATCAGTCTCGTCACATATGACGACACGGTGGCTAAATTGCAAAGCAACGGTCTCAACGAATCTGTGCTGCATATGCGCGAACCCGCGCGCTCATTGATTATCGAAAATCTATTGGCCTTGGTCCCGTATTTTCTGCACCCCGACCCGCAATCGGCGTTTGTCGTAGGCTTCGGGGGCGGCGTTACCACGCGCGCTTTTACTTATACGCCGATCAAAAAAATCCATGTGGTGGAACTCGAAGCGGCGGTGATCGAAGCAGGCCGTACGCTAAAAAACGGCCCCGTCACGGCCCTGAATGATGCGCGCGTCACGCTCGACATCAATGATGCGCGCAACACCTTGATCGTCGAAAAACACAAGTACGACATCATCGCCGCGCAACCGTCGCACCCCTGGGTCGCAGGCGCCGCCAACGTCTTTACGCAGGAATTTTTTACCATCGTGCGTAGCCGTCTGAACGAGGGCGGCATTTATAGCCAGTGGATTAATCTTTTCCGCATGGACGTAGCGACACTGCAATCCTTGTTTAAGGCGTTTTTCAATGTATTTCCGTACGGCACCAGTTTCGCGAATATAGAAACCGGCGATTTTATGCTGATCGGATCCGAAAAACCCCTAACCTTGGATTTCAAACGTGTCGAAGCGCGCATGCAGGCACCCATGATCGCCAAGACCTTGGGATATTACGACATCGTGGACGCAGGCGATTTGGTGTGGAATTTCGCGTTATCCCGCGACGAAGTGCTCAAGGCCGCAGGCGATGCGACACCCAATCGTGACACCAATTTATTGTCCGAAGTAAATTTATCGGCGCTCACGGACGATCCCGCCGAGATCAATGATCCTTACGATTTTTTAATCGATAGTTTTCATTTTGATTTAGCGCCGCTGTTGCCGCACAACGACATCGTACCGCGTTTGTATGACGCCGGTTTGCGATTTTTATGGTGGAATGTGCCGAAAATCGCC
This sequence comes from Gammaproteobacteria bacterium, assembly GCA_919902765.1. GTDB lineage: Bacteria > Pseudomonadota > Gammaproteobacteria > S012-40 > S012-40 > CAKKRP01. The sequence goes on from CAKKRP010000042.1 coordinate 22,875, forward strand.
CGCAAAATCGTCACCCGCCTGGAAAATTATGATGCGGAATACGCGCGTGCGCTACACCATGCGGTGTTGCGTTACGAGGCGCGCGAAGACGAGGCGACGGCCTTGTATAAAAAACACGCTACATGGCCGAACGATACTCATGCGCGTCAAGCGCGTATCTACGCGGACTTGCATCAATACGACGCCGCGCGCGCGGCGCTCCTACACATCACCGACCTACCGATGCGCCGCGCCGCCACGGCATTATTATTAGCCGCGCGCGGTCAATGGGGCACACTGGCGCAAATTCATGCGCAAGATAAAGAAGAACGCGCGTGGCAATTGGCAGGGGCGGCCTTGAGCGGTGCCGCGCTAGACATCGGTGCGTTGCGCACCGCATTGGAAAGTTTCCATAAAGAGGCGCTGTTAATCCGCGCGGGCATCGCGTATTTCGCGCGCACCGGCCTCAATGACGAGGCTGACGTGTGGAGCCGCCGCCTGACGGATCTACGTGATCGCGACGTAACACGCCTCAGCGGTCTCGCCTACCAGGCCATCGACAACAACGAAAAATCGCGGGCGTTACAATTGTGCGAACGTATCGCGCATATCAACCCCAAAGCCGACGTATTGGATGATTTACGTTATCAAACGCACCAGCTAGACACACAGAAAGTCGCAAAAAATTAAGGAACCCCGGCTCCATATCTGCGTCTAAACGCGCGGGGCAAAAAATCCCGCGTGGCCCTGCCGATATTGCGATATAATTAAGCGTTGCGACGCAAATCTTACTTGGTAAAACGAAATTTACATTATGAATGAAGCACTTCCCAATATTATCGTCGATGTGCAAACATCTTATTTGGCCGATCAATCGGTGCCCGATCTGCATCGTTATGTATTCGCCTACACCGTCACCATACGCAATCAAGGGGTGGTGCCGACCAAACTGTTGAGCCGCCATTGGATCATCACCGACGCGTTAGGGCGTGTGCAGGAAGTACGCGGTATGGGGGTCGTCGGTGAACAACCTCATATCAAACCGGGCGAGGGCTATCAGTACACCAGCGGCACCGTATTGGAAACTCCGGTTGGCAGCATGGAAGGCAGTTATCAAATGGTCACCGATGAGGGCAAAGAGTTCGACGCCACCATCCCGGCCTTTACCTTATCTACCCCACGCTCGTTGCACTAGCGCTAATTTTTTTTGACGCGCGCAAACAAATCGTGACGACGACTGACCAGGCGGTCGATAAACAGCATCCCATCTAGATGATCCAACTCGTGCTGCACGGCGCGGGCCTCGTAGCCGACGCATTCATACTGTGTGGCGTGACCGAATTCGTTATAAGCCTGCACCTTAATCCGTTGCGCGCGCATCACATTGCCTGTGTAATCCGGCACCGACATACAACCTTCGCGCCCGACGGCCATGTCTTCCCATAATAATATTTCCGGATTAATCAGTACCATGCGTCCGTGGTGGGCAATGTTTTTTTTGATCGATACATCGACTATCACGGCCCGTAACAAGACGCCGACTTGCGGGGCGGCGATGCCCACGCCGCCAGGGCTGGCGCGCATCGTCGTTTCTAAATCATGCACCAACGTGCGCAAGGCGCCGTCACAGGAATCTACCGGTTTAGCGACTTCTTTTAGTCGCGCATCCGGATAGGTGAGCACCGTTAAAACCGGCACGCTTATCCCACCAGCGTCTCTATCGGTTCTATTTGCGCGAAGATCCCCGTATCGCGTGTCGCCGCCTCCAGGGCCGCGCGTAATGCAGGCAAGCCTGCACGCGCGACGCCCTCGATTTGCATAATATAAATTGGCGCTTGCGCGCTGCCGCCCACATCCGATTCCAGATCGAGGATATCTAGTCCGGCCTCGGCCAAGGCGCGCGTGACTTGGGCCACGATGCCGGCACGATCCGCCCCATGCACGCTAATCAGCACGTCCGGTACGCGATGCTCGTGAAGCTGGGCGTCGATCTGGTCCACATGTACATTTAAACTCAACGAATCGGTGACGCTGGAGAGTAAGTCGTACAAGGCCTTGGAATTGCCTGCGAATTTCACCATCAACATGATCGTGAAATTGCCGCCCAAACGCATCATGGAGGCCTCGCCCAAATGGCACCCGCCCTCGTACAAGGCGTTGCTGACATGCGCCACTATTCCAGGCCTGTCGTTGCCCACCAAGGTCAACATAAACCACTTTTGCATGCCCGCCTCCGACGCCGATTGTTAACGATGCGGTGTTGATACTAAGTGTAGAATATTTTATCAGGCGCGTGGAATTTCTTTACATTCCACAAATATTCTGGCGTTACATTGTGCGCAAATTTGCTTGTCCAAGCGCTCACGCACGATGGTCGCAATCGCGATATTCTTGTGTTCGAAAATATTCTCACGCTTTATTTCGTCGGCGTACCCGCCATTATTCAAGGTTTGGCAAACACTGTCCTTGACGCTGACCAAATACAACCCACCGTTGTTGTTACGTCGTTGTATCGCTTCTTCGCTCAGCAACTCGGCCCCTGCGATGTCGATAAAGTTGATCGCGGAGGCCACCACCAATAAATGCCGTTGTTGCGGTTGCATCTGTTGATACTGCACTATAGATTCGCGCACATGCGCCACCGCGCCGAAAAATAATGAGCCGTCGATCTGCGCCATTTTCATCTGCGGACATTCCTGCAAATCGCTATTCGTCGAAAAGCGTCTTTTTGGCAACGCGGGGTCCGGCACACGCGGCGTAATGCGTGGCCGCGATGTGCGCGCCAAATACACCACCAACGATAACACCACACCCAATAAAATCGCAAACTCCAGCTCAAGAAACAAGGTCGATAAAAATGTCGTCGCCAATACCGCCGTTTCAGAATGACTGGTATTGATGATGCGTTTTATATGATGAAAATCGATCAAGCCCCATGCGACTAAAAATAAAATCCCGGCCATCGCGGCATTCGGCAAATAGGCCGCCCACGGCGCCACCAGCAACACCACCACAATTAAAAATGCGCCCGCAAATACGGCCGCTAACGGCGTACGTGCGCCGGCCTCATAATTCAAACCGCTACGATTGAACGATCCGGTGGCGACATAACCGGAAAAAAAACTGCCCGCGATGTTGGACAGACCTTGCCCGATAAATTCTTGATTGCCATCGATATGTTGACCGGCGCGCGAACCCAGCGAGCGCGCAATCGAAACCGCCTCGGTGAGCGCGAACAAGGTCGCGGCAAAGGCCGCAGGGGCCAGCATTTTCAACGTATCATACGAAAAGTCCGGGGCCGATAGCGGCGGTAAAGACGCCGGTAAAGCACCTACGGTTTTAATCCCCGTGGTGTCCACTCCAAATAAATTATCTAGCACCACCGCGACCAGGGTGCCGAACAAGATAGCGACTATCATGTACGGCACTTGTTTGAGGAATCGCTTGGCGGCAAGCCCGGCGACCATGGTCAACGCGCCCACCGTGACGACATACGGATTAATTAAATTGTAGTGGCTTATCAACGCCCATATGACTTCGTAAAAATGCGCGCCATTCGGTACAGTGATGCCGAAAAAATGTTTGGCTTGATTGAATGCGATTAAGATCGCCGCGCCGGCGGTAAACCCGATCACAACGGAATGCGAAATAAAATTAACCAGCGTTCCCAAACGGGCAAGCCCCATCGCCAACTGGATCGCTCCCACCATCAAAGTGAGCGTCAGGGCCAGGCTTACATAGGCTTGCGATCCCGGTTCGGCAAAGGCTGACAATGCAGAAAAAAGCACGATGGAGGCGGCCGTCGTAGGCCCCGACACCAAGTGCCATGACGACCCGAACAAGGCCGCAATAATGGCCGGTATCATGCCTGCGTATAGGCCATATTCGGGCGGCATACCGGCAATAGTCGCGAAGGCCACACCCTGCGGCAAGACCACCACGGCACCGGTAATTCCGGCCCATAAATCCGCGCGCAAGGTTTGTTTATTTACGCGATGACGCCACTTGAGAAACGGAAAAAGTTTTACTTGCCATAATGGAATGACGTTGCGCGGCGAGGGTTGCATGATAAACCTTGAGTTGGAGTTGGGTTCCAGACATGACCAGCGTACCTTGCGTATTGTATATTAGCGCCCTCTAAAATACAACGCCGCGCCTATTGGTGGGCGCTCAATACCGCTTGTAAACGCCGCTGGATGTCCGCTAACTGGGCGGATACCGCGAGGTCTTCACCGTACAGCGCGGAGGCCTGGTCGGCGGCCGCGCTGATGACTTTAGATAAACGCTCTTCCTGCATCTCCGACAAACCCAAACTCATATAAAGATCTTCAACTTTTTGCAGTAATGTTTGCATAATATGCGTATTTTTATGTTTTAAAGCGCGATAGAGTTCGTTGGTGTCGCCTATCGTTTTCTGAGTGTCGCGGATCACCCCTTCAAGGGCGAGGCGTTGTATTTTTATGGTTTCATCCATGTCCAGCGTGGCGACGCGCGCATCCGCGCCTTCGGCCAAGATCGCCACGTGGTCTTTTATGCGCCCATAAAATTCTTTGTTGTCGATCGGCATGCTCTTGATCAAAATGCTCACGCGCCCATAGTTAAAAATGGTGCGCCCCTCAAAGTCGATGATGCGCCCGGTAGGACGTAATTTGTCTATAAGTTCGGATTCCAACGGCTTGATAATGCCCGAGGTGCCGGTCTCGAAAAATCCTAATACGCCACAAATTTTTAACACCGCCGGTAACCGGTAGCTACGCATAGAGATCACAATGTGGCGCGCCACATCCGCGTAGCCATGGCTGATAAACATATTGCGCATAAACAATAAAACGGTGCCCAACTCCCCCATATTGGCCATAATCTCGGTGGCCATGCCCTTGGCCATCGTGGCCTCTTGCGCCAATTGGGTCATCGACAAGCGCGCCGCCACCGCGCGGGTCACTTTGGCGGCCAATTCGGACCGTTCGAATGGCTTGGTTATGTAGTCGTCGCCGCCGACGCTGTAGCCATGCATGCGCTCATCCAGCGATTCCGCGCCGGACACAAAAATGACCGTGATGTCGCGTAGGCTGGGGTCCGCTTTAATGATTTTACATACTTCATAGCCGTTGCGCCCCGGCATATTGACATCCAACAGCACGACATCCGGCTTAAATGATTTAACGCCGTTCACAGCGGCCAGTCCATCGGCCACCGTCATCAGTTCGAATTCATTTTGTAGTGCAAGTTGAAATAATGCCATGCTCGATGGTTCGTCATCGGCTACCAACACCTTGGCGCGCGCTGTCGTGTTCATATAAAAACGAATCCCGCTACTCTATTTCGTGGCGCCTACATGACACTCGTCAGGTAAACATATGCGTTGATAATATTGATTGAGTTCGGCGACACGCTCGGCAACGGCCGGCCAATGCTCATGCGCGATCTCTTTTTCTATTTGATGACAAACTTCACTCACCATGGGAAAGCCATACCCACCCCCCGAGCCCTTTAAGCGATGCACTTCATGCTGGAGCGATAACCACTGTTTTTGCGCCAAATATGCGTTGATATTCTGGATTAACGTCGGCAAACTCTGGGATATATAGCGCTGGAGTAACTGCGCGACATCGGCATCTTGGGCGGACAAGATGGAATGTATGGGCGTTATGTGCATATATTATTCCTCAATTCAGTTCGTGCTTTAGGGAATCACCCTATATAACGACTGCGCGCCGCGCCGATGAACCACGAAAATCTAAGCCGTATTTTTGTTCTGCAAATAACAACGTGCATTCCATACCAAACACTATGCCAACAAAGCCGCACCTGGTTGAGTCTTTTGGCCATGGGCGATGCCTATCATTACGTCCATGGCCAAGGGCGCTCCTTACCCACTACCAAGCGAAAATCCGCCTTGGGGGCGGATCGTGCCTAATCCGCTATTATTTGCTACTGTATAACACCGGCCACTTGCGTTAGAATTCCATGCACGGAAAACTAAATTAATGTGGGAGATGTCATGATAGTTTACCCCCTGCGGTGGTGCGCCGCCCTCGTGTGCGCGTTATTGGCGGCGCCGACCCATGCCGTCGAGGTCAAAATTTACGGCAAAATCCATGTCTCCGGCGATGTCGTCGATTCCGGCCATGCGTCGGGCATGCACACGGCCATTAGCAGCAATTCCAGCCAGATCGGGTTCACCGGCTCGGAGCTGCTGACCGAGTGGCTGATGGCGGTATGGCGTCTGGAAAGCGATATCGATGTCACTGGCGAACGCGGTTGGCTGTTGCAACGCAATCGCTATATAGGCCTGGCCTCGGTCGGTGGCACGTTTATGGCGGGCTACCAGGACACGCCGTTCCGGCTCGCCGCCCAACGTTTTGATATCTATGGTGAAACCCTGGTCGATTACCGCACCGTTTTCGGCCATGCGACGAATACGCCCAGCGACGTGAATACCCGCATCTCGCTGGATACCCGGGCGCGTAACAGCATCATGTATCAATCGCCCAAATGGGGCAATTTTCAAATGCGCCTGATGCAATCCGCCGGCGAGGACAAGAGCGAAGACGGCGGCGACGCCAATTATATTAGCAGCGCTTCGTTTAGCTACCAACCGGAACGCGTTTCCTTATCCCTGGCCTTTGAAACGCAGCAAAAATATTCGTCCAATGCGGCGCGCTTAGCGGGCGGGGTGCAAATCGGCGTGATGCGCCTCAACGCAATGTATGAAATCCTCGAAAGCGCCTTCACCGAGGGCGAACAACGCCAGGCCTTTGGCGGCAATATCACCATCGGGTTGCCCGGCAATTTCAGCATCAATGCCGAAGGCGTGGGCGTGATCAATTATCGCGGCACCAAGCTGTCTGCGGCGTTAGCGGTGATCGGGCTGGGTTATCAACCCGCCAGAAGCACGCAAATCTACCTGCTCGCCACCCAAATTATCAATGACCAAGAGTCAAATTATATGTTCGGCGCCACCGGCCATGAGGATCAATACAAGCTGGCCAAACTCGGCCAAGATCCGTTTGCCGTGTCGTTGGGCATAACACACAAATTTTAACCCCACGCGCGCGTCGCCAGGCCGTCGCTTGGTGACGCGGGCTTGCGGCCCCCCGACACTGCATTTATGCCCTTTGGGTACTACCACCGCGCGCCCCGAACGCCAACTGCATCACGATTTTTAATTCACAAATCCGCATTTTTTTCGCCCCAAAAACCCCGCGTAGTTCAAATTTATAAACATAATGCCAACCGCTACACACTTTTATTTGTGTACGCATCGCGCCGTCAAAATGTCGTGATTCAGTTAACAAAACCTGTGCTCTACGCGTCGCAATTGATGGACGTAACACAACTCAGATTGATAACGACTGAGTTGAGCACAAACAATGAAAATTCGCGCGGCGTTGGTATTGATGATAAGCCTATCGGCCACCGTTATGTTTAGCCGCCCTGCGCTGGCGTGGACCGGTAGCGATAGCGCATTCGAGGCCGCCTATTTATTAACTCACGTCGCCGATTGGGGACAGACGCGCGATATCGCCGTGCGTTGTGAAAGCGGTCGTTATTTTGAAACGAATTTGGTAATGGGCCGCTGCCCGAATATCGCCTCCGTGAATACCTATTTTGTTTCGACCGCGTTGTTGCATATGGGGGCGTCTTATTTGTTGCCCGCCCCATACCGTAGAATTTTTCAAACCGGCACCATCGGCATGCAAATCGGTTATATCAACAATAACGCGAATATCGGCTTGAACCTGCGCTTCTAATCGAGTCCCATAGGCCCGGACACGGAAGTCCTTTTTTTACACCGTCGGCACGACAAATCAGTCCCTCTAGGCTATACTAACCCCATTTCTGGGCGCTGGCGCTCTCCGCCGGACTGGTCTCCAATGCAAGAGGCACGTGTAAGGATCACTGATGAAGATTACAAAAAATACCGTGGTGAGTTTTGAATACACCCTTAAAGATACACAGGGTCAACTCATAGACAGCTCGGTAGGGCAGGCACCGTTTGCCTATATCCAAGGCACGGGCAGCATCATCCCCGGTTTGGAGCGTGAAATGGAAGGCCGTAGCATGCAGGATTCGTTCAGCGCGGTCATCCCCCCGGAGCAAGCCTACGGGGTGCGCGACGAGGAACTGGTACAAGATGTTCCGCGCAGCTTATTTGAAACCGCCAGTGGTCAAATCGAGGTTGGGATGCAGTTTCAAACGCCTACCGAAGTCGGCTTCCAAACCGTTACCGTGGTGGCGGTCACCTCCGAGAATGTCCGCGTCGATGGCAATCACCCGTTGGCGGGTCAGACACTCGCTTTCGATGTAAAAATAGTCACAGTACGTGCCGCGACACCGGATGAACTTGCGCACGGCCATGTCCATAGCCCCGGCGATCATCATCACTAGTCCAGCGCGAGCTCGTCCCCAGATGCAGCGGTTGCGGGTGCGCGCACCGCTGTCAAAACAAATCTTTTTCGCCACTGGGCTCCGCATCCTTTCCCGCCCCCAGGTGATATAAAGGGTCGTCCTTCAATTGACGGCGACGCGCCTCCATATCCACGCCCTCCAGACGCTCGCAAAATTTCCGCCAGCCGTCCAAAAATCGGCCGGCTGGCGTGTCCAGTAATTCTAAATACCAGGGCATGTCATCGACGGTCACCCAATGCATGTCCAGGCAGCTCAACATCAATAATATTTCGTGCGCCACCGAACCTTCTTGTTCTTGATCGGCGTACTGCGCGTCCGGGTGATTGACATGGATATCCGCCCATTCCAAGACCATCACCGCATTGACCTCGCCGCGTTGCCAGTGGCGCAAAATCTCGCGTATTGCCTGGCGTGTAATATGGGGTTCGATTTGCGGAGCGGCCATGTTTACACCCACAACTCCAGCGGCATGTGGTGGACCAAGGTGCGCAGGATATCGCTACGCGTGATCATCCCGCACAACTGACCGGCGTCGTCTACGATAGGCATGGAGCCTATGCGTTGTTCCAATAAAATGCGGGCGATTTGCCGGATTTCAGTGTCGGGCGTGGCGGTCAGTACGCGCTTTTTATAGAGGCCTTCTAAACCCATCAAGGCCTCCGGGGCATCGGCACCAAAGGGCGGCACCCGTCCATGCGTGGCCGCATAACGCAACATATCGCGATCCGATAAGATGCCGACTAAGTTGCCGTGTCGATCAAGCACCGGTAGGTGACGAAAACGTCGCTCACGAAACACCGCCCACGCGCTCAAGATGGTCGTCGTATCCGCCAGCGTTAGCACCGGCGTACTCATGATTTGCTGGGCGTGTATCGCCAGTTCCGGCATTTTCGCGGTTTGTTGCGCCGTTTGCGTATAAAGGCGCTGCGCCAGGCGTTGCTGGGTATGCGCTTGTCCGGGCTGACCGTCGTCTGCGTGCGTGGATAGCGGGTGTAGCGCGCCGATAGGCTCGGCATGCTCCACAATCCGCCCTTGGAACAATCTGTCCAAGATCACCGGGTCGCGTAGTCCAGGGCCATAAAGGGTGTAGGCCATGACGATATCCTAATGTTTTATGGTAGGGTTGGAGATCCCCCTCACGACCATACACTCTACAAACGCCGCAGTGGAATCCCATACTGTATTAGCGACGTGGCGGCACGGCGCTTGAGCCATTCCGCGCTTAACGCCGTAGCAGTAGGCCACGCACCCGTTCCAAATAAGCGGACTCATCGGGCAAGGCCTTGTGTTGCTGCGCCTCCCACAAGGTCTCTGCCAAACAGGCATGCATACGATGCGCCGCGCTGTGCTCGTCCCCAACCTTGGCGACGACTTGTCGATACAGCGCCCGTAGGCCTGCCGGTCTGTCCATCGCCAACTGCTCACGCAGGGCGAGATGTAATCCCATATGTAAAAATGGATTTTGCTCCCCGAACGGCGCGTTATAGTCGCGCCCAACCGCATCGACACCGCTGTTCAGCAGAGCATGATATTCGGGGTGTAATAAAATCACCTCCACGATCTGCGCCTCCAACGGCTCCAACGGCTGGGCGGCAAGGTGTTTCTGCCATGCCGCGACGTAATACCCGCGCAATTGATCCCGCTTCAGGTCAAACATGTACGCTCCAAAAAAATACCCAAGAAGTTCGATATTTAGTTCCGTTAACACCTTGTCAACTATGCCATATTCCTCTATCTTATTTTATACGCTAGCGTAGCCGCATTTTTTATATGTCAAATTATCATTGGGGACGTTCGACACTTTATGCGTACGCCCACTTTCAACAGGAGTCTATGTATGAGTTTATCCAAACCGAAAAAACCCGCCCTGGCCCTCGCCGCCTTGGCGATCGGCGTAATTGCCCTGCCCGTCGCCGGCTTGGTCAGTTGGGTATTAGGATTGGTGTTATTAGGCCTACCGGTGTTTCTGATTTACGCCGCGAGCTAATTGCGCACCGGCTTTCCAAATAAATGCGGTAACTGTTCAGCAACCCCCTAGCCCCCCTTTTATAGTTAAAGGGAACCTCTAAAAATTCACTGAAGCCGCGCTGGCAGCATTGAAAAGTGGCTCAAATTGCGGGGCCGCGTAGCGGTAAACTGCGCATTTTCGCCACTTTTCGCCTTGCCATCACATGTTGGGGTTATTGACGCAGCCCCTCGACGCGGCTGATTTGGGCGTTGATGCGTATGCCGCTGTCTTCGTATTCGATACGCACCGGCAAATAATTCAATTCCTCGGCGCACCACATCATCGTCTCCGCTGAGTTGTCGCGATTCGCGACCACATACGCATTGTAGTCGCCCACGGCGGTTTGGATTTTTTCGCGACGCAAGACCCGTATCTCATAAACTTTCATGCGCCGATTTTCGGCCAGGCGATACGTCATCGTCTGCAAGCCTTGTTGTAGATCCAGCATAATTGCCAATTGATACATGTTTTGATCGTACATGCCAGGCGTAATCTCATAGGCAACGACTTCGCCGTCGTCCCAAGTGGTCGTTACCCGGCCTTGATCCCAGGCAAAGAGTTGTTTTAGCGCGGTCGGATTATTGCCTTCGCGCTTATGTGTATAGGTTTCGACGCGTAACTGCTGTTCGCTCAAACTAATACGCGATTGTTTGAGTTCATAAAATTTAAACAACATCCCCAGCACCCCGCCGGTGCTGCGCGTCTCCGCTGCGTAGACCCACGCTGTCTCATCCACGCGGCGCAGGCTGCGCCGCGCCACCCCCAATTCGATGGGTCCCTTTTTAATCACATAATGCGCAGAAAAATCGCCCGGCAAGGGCGGCGCGGCCGACGCCGTAGTGAATACGCCAAATAAACATAGCAGTCGTAAGGTATGGTGCATAGCGAACCCTTGCGTAATCAAACTAAGACTTTAGCGTAGCGACCGGCGGTGCTTTGACACGACCCACTGGACGAAGCGCGCGCGCGGACTGTGAAAATCGCAACGCCAGCAGCGCGCTCACCCAACCCGCCGCCATGCCTAAGAGCGCCCCCACGCACACTTGACTGGGATAATGCATGCCCAAGTAGACGCGCGACAGCGCGACGCCCAAGGCCAGCGTCAACAGCACGCTACCCCATAACCAACTACGCCATAGCCAGGTGACAAACATAAATAGCACGAAAAAATTGAGGGTGTGATTGGAGGGCATGCCACTATGGTAGTCCTCGCAAGGCCCGAGTTGCACAGCGACATGACGCAACTGCGTATACACCTCGCTGCACGGGCGCGGTTGGGGCGCCGCCAGCTTGATGATGCCGCCTACACCATCGGCCACCACCAGGGTCATCACCAACATCAAGGCCAGCTTGAGCCCGGCGCGGCGGTAGCGCCACACTAAAAATAGACATATCCCCAACGCCAAGGGTAGCCCAAAACCCCATTTGCTCGACAAGCCGTTAAAAATGGCGTCGGCCCACGGGTGCGCGAGGCTATGGTTCACCCATATGACCCAATCTTTATCCATGCCGCATGCCCCACCAAATTAAGACGCAGGTGACAATTTCCGCCACGCCACTGCGCCCCAGACCAGCACCAACGCCCCTATCGCCCACCGCATTGGCCAGAGGGGCGGATACGTACCATCATCTATAAACAATACTGCGCCGCAGACCATAAACAAGGCCAATAATGCCTGTTGGGCGCGCACCGCGCGCGCGCCTGCCCATGCTTCAGCCCACCGCACCCCGGCCACTGCGCCTAACCATCCGGCCACCACACCGCCCAAGACATCGGTAGGCCAGTGCGCCCCCACCGCGATGCGCGAGAGACCTATCGCCACCGCCGCCAGCCCCACGCCCCACTGCGACCAACGCGCGCGACTATAAAAGATCACCACGGCCGCCACCAGCACCGCCGTTGCGGTGTGCCCGGAGGGAAAGGCGCGATAGTGCAAGGCCGGCCCGATAATATGCAGATGTTCGGGCGACAACACGGCGGGCGGCCGCATCGCCCCGACGCCGAACTTGAGGGCCATCACTATCGCGCCGGTCGCTATGCCGCCGAGTACGACGGCCCATCCAGCAAGAGGCCAGCGACGCTGCACCACCACCAACAACGGAAACACCACCACCGCCTCGCCCAGCATGGTCAGCGCGCCCCAGGGGATGTCCCCGGCGACCCGCGCCCCTTGGTTGAAGGCCTTGAACAGCCACGGGTCGGCACCGCTCCACCATACCACTGCCAAGAGCGTCGCGGCCAGCAACGGCACACCGGCCTGCCTCCAACCTAGCGACGACCACCAGGGACGCATAGGCGTCATGGCAGCGTCGCGCCGTGGGGCGGCAGCAAACGCCCGTCCAAGTACGCGCCGCCCGCGTGCAAGTGCAAGCGGCCCTGCGCAAACCAACGGATGGCCAACGGGTAGATCCGGTGTTCAACCCCATGGACACGCGCGGCCAGCGTCGCCTCGGTGTCTGTTGCCAGCACCGGCACGCGACCTTGTAGGATCACCGGGCCGCCATCCAGTTGCTCGGTCACAAAATGGACGCTGGCACCATGTTCCGCGCCCCCTGCCGCCAAGACGCGGCGGTGGGTCTGTAGCCCGCTATAGTGGGGCAATAAGGACGGATGGATATTCAGCATGCGGCCTAGATAGTGGTGTACGAACGCCGGTGTCAAAATACGCATAAACCCCGCCAAGACCACCAAACCCGGCTGGTAACAGTCGATTGCGGCCTGGAGGGCGGCGTCATAGCGGTCGCGCGAGTCGTATAGGGTGTGGTCTATGACCTCGGCGGGGATACCGGCGGCGCGCGCGCGCGCCAAGCCTGCGGCAGCAGGGCGATTTGTTATAACGGCGCGAATATCCAGCGGCGCGTCGGCCTGCCGATTATCGTCGATGAGCGCTTGAAGATTGCTACCCGCGCCGGATATCAACACGACTACGGGCAGGCGCGGGTCGCTCATCGGGCCTAGGCCAACTCCACCCAGTCTTGGTGTGGCGCGCGCGCCGCGACCTGGCCGATACGATAAACGGTCTCACCCTCGGTGGTCAGCAATTGTTGCGCCGCCTCTGCGTCGGCGGCCGCCACACACACGACCATGCCCACGCCGCAGTTAAACGTGCGATACATCTCATTTACGTCGATCTGGCCATGCTTCTGTAACCAGTCAAACACCGGGGACGCTGCCAAGAACGGGTGTCAATTTGTGCCTTTAAGTGCTCCGGCAACACGCGCGGGACGTTTTCCAAGATGCCGCCGCCGGTGATATGCGCCAGCGCATGCACGTCTACATGGTGCAACAATTTCAATAAGGATTTTACATAGATACGCGTCGGGGCCAACAGCGCCTGACCCAAGGTCGCGCCGTGGAATGCGGCGTGGAGGTCGGCATTGGCGCGCTCGATGATTTTGCGTATCAACGAATATCCGTTGGAATGCGGCCCAGACGAGGCCAG
>CAKKRP010000043.1 GCA_919902765.1 Gammaproteobacteria bacterium
GAGCTTTTTTGAACGTTTGAATAACGCCGATGTGCGCGATGCGACGAGCGTGGTTGATAAAACCAAAGTTGCGCGCTCGGTGTTACGTCATTTGATTCAACTGTTGAACACGCGTAGGGGGAGCGTCCCTACCCAACCTGACTATGGGTTGCCCGATTTTAACGATATGATTTCGCGCTTTCCCGACGCCATACACGAACTAAAAAAGGAAATTAAAATGTGTTTGGAAAAATATGAGCCACGCTTGAGTCAAATACAAGTCGGCTATGTGGCTGACAAAGATAATCCGCTGACATTGCGTTATGAAGTGTCGGCGCTGTTGCATATAGACGAGGAAAAAACCGATGTTTGGTTTGAGACCACCTTGAACGCAATGGGCAAAGTCACGGTCAGGGGATAATATGGATTTTCAACGCTATTATCAAGAAGAACTGGCTTATCTGCGCGAAGCGGGTAATGAATTTTCGTTGGAATTTCCAAAGTTAGCGCCATTCTTGGCGCGCAAAGGGAATGATCCGGATGTTGAACGTATACTCGAAGGATTCGCCTTTTTTACGGCTAAATTGCGCCAAAAAATAGATGACGACTTGCCTGAATTCAGCCAGGGCTTAATGCAGTTGTTGTGGCCGCATTATTTACGTCCGGTACCCAGCACCAGTATATTGCAGTTCTCACCCAAAAGCGAATCCGCAATTACCTCGAAAAAATCTATCGTTCGCGGTACTCCGGTAGGTTCTACGCCTATCCAGGGTGTTCCTATGTTGTTTCGCACCTGCTATGACGTATATTTATTGCCCGTCGTTGTCAAACGTGTAGAGATTAAAAATACCGGGCAAAACGCCACTTTAGAAATCGCGCTAGAAACGACCGGTAATCTGAATTGGGAAAGCATAGATATGGATTTCCTGCGTTTTTATGTGCATGCGGAATCCAATGTATCGACCACCCTGTATCTATGGCTATTTCAGTATCTTGATCGCGTGAAGGTGTATGCGGCAAATGGCGGCGTCGAGGATTTAACGCCGCAGCAAGTGACGGCCGTGGGTTTTGACGCCAATGAAGAAGTTATACCTTATCGTACATCGGCGCACGCGGGTTATCGGTTGTGGCAGGAATACTTCATATTGCCGCAGAAATTTATGTTTTTTGACGTAAAAAAGCTCGGAGAAGTCGCGCGTCGCCTACCCGGCAGCAAGGCATTTAGACTGGTGTTTCATTTTAATAGGCCGTTCGCCAACACACTGCGTATAAACGAGAAAAATTTTCTATTGCACTGTACTCCGATTATCAATCTGTTTAATAAAGATGCCGAACCTATACGCATGGATCAAGATCGGCTGGCGTATCGATTGCGTGCGGACGATGACGAAGCGGCGCGTTTTGAGATCTTTGAGATCAATAATGTCAGCGGATGGATACAAGGCACGAAAGAGCGTAGATCTTATCGGCCGTTTATTTCTTTTGATCGCGATGGCCGGGATGATGAGTATTATTACATGATACATCGCAATACCTCCCTGCAAGATAAATCGGTTGAGACGAGTTTGAGTTTTTTGTATCCCGTAGACGCTATGAAATATGGCGAAAAGGAAGTGATATCGGCTGAAATGACCTGCACAAACGGCAATTTGCCGCAAATGTTACGCGAGGGTGATGTATGTATCGGCGTCGATGGGTCTCCACAGTTTGCATCATTTGAAAATATCATTCCGGCGACTGCGAGTTATCAACCGCCCTTAGGGAAAGATATGTTGTGGTCGCTCATTTCGAATTTGGCCCCGAATTATACTTCTATGTCGGATATTAAAACCTTGCGTAGCGTCATTTCACTATATAACACCCCTGCGCATTATCATGCGCAATCCGCGCGCGCAAACGATTTGCGTTTAGAAGGCATTGTTAAGGTGGATTCCACACAAGCGGTGATTATGCGTCGCGGGTTGCCCATACGCGGCCTGAACACCAAGGTGACGGTCAATAGCGGTAAGTTTGGAGGTGGTGGTGAGTTATTTTTGTTTTGCACGATATTTTCCGAATATTTGAGTGTTTTCGTCGCGTTGAATTCTTTCAGCCAACTTAAGATCAGTGATATTGATAGCGGAGAGGAATACCTATGGCGACCGAAGGCCGGCAGTCAGACGCTGATATAACGCCTGATCATCCGCTGATAAAAGAGGCGGCGCGCTATGAATTTTTTCAAGCGGTTTGGCAACTGTGCCGAATTCAGCAACATAGTGTGGCCCTGGGCGGAACCGGCCCTTTAAGAGACGAGCCGGTATTGTTTGAAGGAAACCTGAGCCTTGCCTTTCCTAAGAGCGAAATAGAATCCGCGCGTTGGGTGGCGTCTTCGCCGGGCGCATTGCCGCATGTACGTATGGTGCTGAATTTTATGTCTATGTATGGCGTGAGTTCGCCGCTGCCTACGTTTTATACGGAGGAAATTTTAGATAAAGATTACGACGAACGAATGGCGCGGAATTTTTTCGATATATTCAATCATCGTTTTGCGTCGTTATTGTTCGCATTGTGGCAAAAATACCGCTATTTTGCGCAATATAAAAAAGACGGTTCGGATCGGATATCCAAGAGCCTGTTTAGTTTGATCGGTTTAGCAATGCCTACGCAGAGGTCGTCACCGGCGATTGAGTGGGGCCGATTGTTACCGCTGGCGGGTGTGCTGGGTCGCAGAGTGGCCAATGCCGCGACGATAGAGACGGTAATATCGGAGTATTTTAATAGAGTGCCGGTACGTGTGGAGCAGTTTATACAAAATCGAGTGACGATAGATCGCTCGCAATGGAATAGTTTGGGTAAAATCAATGCGTGGTTGGGGCAGGATGCCTTTTTGGGTAGTAAGGTGATAGATGCCGCAGGCGCATTTGCGGTGCATCTCGGACCGTTGACCTATGATCGTTATTTGGAGTTTTTACCGTCCGGACGCTATTACAAATCGGTGCGCGAATTGTTAAGGCTGATGATGACGGATGCAATGTCGTATAGCGTGTGCATCAAAGTAGACGCGCGTGATGTACCACAGGCTCAGCTTTCAAAAACACATACGCAAGGATTAGGTTGGGGGGCGTGGTTGGGTAAATCGCGCGATGAATTTATAGAAATTATGCAGTCGTAATAAAATCGAATATAGACTGGTAAAGATTGATATTGGATTAATGGAGAATTGCAGATGATAGGCGTAGATTTGAAGTTATTAATCGATAGGCTGGATTCTTATTGTAAACGCACACTAGAGGGTGCGGCGGGTCTGTGTGTCAGCCGAGGAAACTACGAGATCACCATCGAGCATTTTTTGATTAAGGCATTGGAAGATACCCAGTGCGACGTGCATATTATTTTGCACCATTTTGGAATTGAGACAGAGCGCTTGCAATCGCGCTTGACCAGGGCGGTAGAGGCCGCGAAGGCCGGTAATACGCGCAAACCGGTGTTTTCCACGCTGTTAATCGAGTTGTTAGAGGATGCATGGATAGTCTCGTCGCTGGAGCTTAAGTCCGCACAAATTCGTTCCGGGGCGATACTGTTAGCGATGTTGGCGCGCAAGAATCGCTATATACTCGATGAATATTATGCCGATGTGGAGAGCGTCTCTGTTGAACAATTGCGCGCGCAATTTCACAATATTGTGGCTCATTCCAAGGAAGTCACTACGGGCCTAACGGAAGGCGTAGCGACAGCGGCTGCGGGTAATCAAGGCACGGGGGACATTACCGCGTTAAATAAATACGCGATAAACTTTACCACGCAGGCGCGTTTGGGAAAAATAGATCCGGTATTCGGGCGCGACAAAGAAATCAGGCAAATTATCGATATACTTGCGCGGCGGCGCAAAAATAACCCTATTGTAGTAGGTGAGCCTGGGGTAGGAAAAACGGCGGTTGTTGAGGGCCTGGCACTCAAAATAGTGCAAGACGATGTTCCTGATGTATTAAAAGGCGTAGAGCTGTTTGCGTTGGATCTGGGCTTGTTGCAGGCAGGTGCCAGTGTCAAAGGGGAATTTGAACAGCGTTTAAATTCTGTCATCACAGAGGTTAAATCTTCGCCCAAGCCGTTGATATTATTTATCGACGAGGCGCACACCTTGATCGGCGCCGGTGGCGCTGCGGGCGGTAGCGATGCGGCGAATTTGTTAAAACCTGCGCTGGCGCGTGGCGAATTGCGCACCATTGCGGCGACGACGTGGTCTGAATATAAAAAATATTTTGAAAAAGACGCCGCGTTGGCGCGTCGCTTTCAAGTGGTGAAGGTTGAAGAACCGTCCGTCGATGACGCCATATTAATCATGCGCGGCTTGCGTGAGAAATATGAGCAGGCGCATGGCATTTATGTGCGTGACGACGCTGTTATTGCTTCGTCGCAGTTGGCGGCGCGTTATATTAGCGGTCGCTTGTTGCCCGACAAATCCGTGGATTTATTGGATACGGCATGCGCGCGCGTTAAAATCAGTTTAAGCGCCAAGCCCGATGTGTTGGACGATTTAGAACGGAGTGTCGCGGCCTTGAATAGGCAGCGTGCGGCGATTGAACGCGATATCGCCACCGGTTTAAAAAAGAAAGATGAGGCATATGCGGTTCTGATCGATAATATTTCCACGCAGACGAAAAAAATAGCCGAATTGACAGCGCGTTGGGAGTCGGAAAAGGCCTTGGTTGCCATCATCAATAAACATCGTAGCGAAATTGCGAAGGTGAAATTGGGCGCGGGCGCATCGGGCGATGAAACATCGCAACTTGAGCAAGAATTGGCCGAAATTGAAGGGCAATTGTTAAAACAGTCCAATGGTCGTCCGATGTTGGATTACGAAGTGACGCCTGAAGTTGTGGCCAAGGTGGTGGCGGATTGGACCGGCATACCCGTTGGCGATATGGTGAAGGATGAGGCAAACACCATGTTGCAGATCGGCGAGCGTTTGCGTATACGCATCAAAGGTCAAGATCATGCGGTAGGTGCGATAGAGCGGGGCGTGCAAGCCGCCAAGGCAGGTTTAAATAATCCCAACGCGCCTATAGGCATATTTTTGTTTGTCGGGCCGAGTGGCGTTGGAAAAACCGAGTGCGCCTTGGGGGTCGCGGATTTATTGTTTGGAGGCGAGCGTTTTGTCGTCACCCTCAATATGTCGGAATTTCAAGAAAAGCATACGGTATCCCGTTTAATCGGCTCTCCTCCGGGATATGTGGGCTATGGCGAAGGCGGGATACTCACCGAAGCCGTTCGTCAACGGCCTTATTCTGTGGTGTTGCTCGATGAGGTTGAAAAGGCCGACCTTGAGGTTATGAATCTCTTTTACCAAGTGTTCGATAAGGGGACGTTATCGGACAGCGAAGGTCGTGTGGTGGATTTTAAAAATACTGTGATTATTTTGACCAGTAATCTAGCCACCGAGGAAATAATGCAATTTTGCGGCGACGCTCGGCGAGTCGATAGCGAGGCGTTAAGTCAACATATCCGCCCGGTATTGAGTCGACATTTCAAGCCCGCGCTTTTGGCGCGCATGGAAATCGTGCCGTTTTATCCAATAGAAGCGAGTGTGATGGGGGATATTGTGAAGCTTAAATTGGATAAGGTGGTGAAAAGATTGGCGGATAGCCAAAAGATCGCGATGGATTATTCTTCCGAGGTGGTCGCAAAAATCGTTTCTCGTTGCACCGAAGTCGAAACAGGTGCGCGCAATATCGACCATATTGTGAATAAACATTTGTTGCCGAGATTGTCAACGGAAATATTGAAACAAATTAATGCGGGTACACAGGCGTCGAGATTGACGTTGGCGGTGGGTGCTGACGGTGATTTCACATACGCGTTTGTCGATTGACCGAGCGTGTTGTTAAAGTAAGGTTTAAGGGATGTGGCGATGAAAAATAACAGTATAGATCATGCGCAGGCGCTGCAACAGTTTATAGAGATTACGACCTTGCTTTCCAAAGAGCGCAATCTCAATAGGCTTTTGACGCAAGTCGTGGAGTCGGCCAAATCCTTGGCCAATGCACAGTCGGGCGCGGTATGGTTGCTGGATGCCACCAAACGCAATCTCTATATAGAAACCTATATGGGTAGCGCCAAATTGGCGCGGCCGGAAGAAATCCCGCAGTTGGCGTTATATGACGCACGTAAACAACATGAACGCGATATCGTTACCCATGTGGCGTTTACCGGAAAATCGATAAATGTCGGCAATATTTATGAATATACCGGCTATTCGTTCGACGCGCAGTATCGTATTGATAAATTATTGGGCACGCAAACGCGCTCCTGCCTGACGGTGCCGTTGATAGATCATGACGGCATCACCGTGGGTGTGCTGCAATTGTTTAATGCACTGACGAGCGACAGTGATTCTGGAAATTTTACCGACGCGGACGAGGTGTTGATACGCGCCCTGGGCTGTCAAGCGGCCGTGGCGATAGAAAATTCAAAGCTGTTTGAAGAAAATAGATTTCTGATTAAGGCCTTGGATGCATCGAATCGTAAACTAAGGCAGGAAAATAAAAATCTATTGGATAAAATACATAGCAATTATGATTTCGGGCGCATTATCGGTGAGAGCAAGGCGATACGGAAAATATTAGAGTTGATTAAAAAAATACTGTCGTCAGATGCTACTGTGTTGGTGTTAGGCGAAACCGGCACAGGTAAAGAATTGGTCGCGCAGTGTGTACATTTTAATAGTCATCGTAAAGACAAGCAATTCGTTACGCAAAACTGTGCGGCATTACCCGAAAACCTGTTGGAAAGTGAATTATTCGGCTATAAAAAAGGCGCATTTAGCGGTGCCGGTGTCGATAAAAAGGGTTTGATCGAGTTGGCCGATGGCGGCACCTTGTTTTTGGATGAAATCGGCGACATGCCCTTGGGTTTGCAGGCGAAAATATTACGCGTATTGCAGGAGAAGGAAATACGGCCCCTCGGCGGCACCGTTTCACGCAAAGTGAACGTGCGCGTAGTGGCGGCGACACATCAGGATTTGTTGACCAAGGTCAGGCAGGGGACGTTTCGGGAGGATTTATATTATCGTTTGACTGTCTTTCCCATTACGTTACCCGCTTTGCGCGATAGAAGAGACGATATTCCCGCCTTGATCAAACATTTTGTCGAATCGCTGGCAAAAAAATATGAGAAAGAGATCATCGGCATCGCGCCTAGTGTGTTGAATTTTTTATTGCGTTACGCCTATCCGGGCAATGTGCGTGAACTGCGCAACATTATTGAACGCGCGATATTACTCGCAGATACCGGGGGGCATTTGTTGCCGGAACACTTTGACGAAGAGTTGGCGCTGCCGCCGCAGGCGCAAAGCACCGTCGCGCCGCCGGGCATGGACGGGCAGGTGAAGTTGAAACCTTTGCTGGAAAGCTACGAATCCGTGGTGATTCGAACGCAATTGGAACGCCATCGTTGGAACCAAACGCAAACCGCTGAAGCCTTAGGCGTATCAAGGCGTACGTTAATAGATAAAATGATACGTTATAATATTCAGGATGAAAGTAGCGACGAAAAAATGTGTTAACTCCGTTGTAACGCGCTGTTACGATGTGAATATAAAAAATAAATCACCATGCCTATGCCCAACCAGAGTGTAAATCTCAACCAGGTGATCAGAGGCAAGCCGGTCATTAAATATAAACAAAAAATAATTCCCAATATCGGTATATAAGGCATCAGCGGCAGTTTAAACGGGCGCGGTAGTTCAGGCTTGGTATAACGCAACATTAACACCCCAGCGCACACCATCGCGAAGGCGGCCAGCGTTCCGATATTCACCAATTCCGCGACATCGCCGATGGGGGTAAGGCCCGCAATCAGCGACATGCATAAACCTGATCCGACGATAATTCGAATCGGCGTTTTCGTTTGGGTGTTCACAACCGCGAATACAGGTGGTAACAGGCCATCCCGCGACATTGCCAGAAATATCCGCGTCAGCCCGTAATACAATACCAGCATCACGGTGGTCAATCCTGCAATGGCACCGGCAGCGACTAGCCCGGCCGCCCACGGGTGGCCGATACGCAATAGCGCATCGGCGACGGGCGATGCACTGTTCAACGCGGTATAAGGCACTATACCGGTAAGCAAGGCGGCAACTAACATATAGATGAGCGTGCAAACGATCAACGACCCCAAAATACCTTTTGGTAGGTCGCGTGCGGGGTCTCTGGCTTCTTCGGCCGCTGTGGACACCGCATCGAATCCAATATAAGCAAAAAATATGATCGCCGCACCGGAAACGATGCCGCTCCAGCCGAAAGGCGCGAACGGACTCCAATTTGCGACATCAACGTGGAACGCGCCTACACCTATGAAAATGAAAATGGCCAATAGCTTGATCGCTACCATAATAGCGTTAAAACGTGCGCTATGATGCACGCCCACCGCCAAAAGTGTCGCTAAAATAAGGATAATTCCAGCGGCCGGGAGATTCAGCAAGCCGCCTTCCGCAGGTGCTTTTAAGAACTCGCTCGGTAAGGCGATGCCCATGGCGGCTAACGCATTGTTGACGTAACCGGACCATCCAATGGCGACCGCCGATGTGGCGACGCCGTATTCTAAAATGAGGTCCCAGCCGATAATCCACGCCATGATTTCGCCGAACCCCGCATAGCTATAGCCATAAGCGCTACCGCATCCCCCTACTAGCGCGGCCAATTCGGCATAGGCAAGGGCAGAAAAGGCGCAGGCGAATCCCGCGATCACGAATGAGATCATGATCGCCGGTCCGGTATACGTGGCGGCGGCCACCCCGGTGAGTACAAAGATGCCTGCCCCTATGATCGCCCCGATGCCGAGCAGCACCAGATCTAGCGCCGTAAGGCAACGTTTTAACCCGGAATCACCCTGCAAGTCTGCATTGATCGGTTTGGTGCGCATTAAGTTCATGGGTTACCTGCATAGTGGGTGGCAATAGGCGCGAAAGGAGCGGCCGGCCAAGTATAGCGACGCGCACCGATATCTCAACCAAAAACGACTCGATTGTCAATGGTTGTATAAAAGGGCTGCTGGAACTTTACAGCGTAGCCCTCGCATGATAGCGTTAGCGTTCGTTTATTATGTAGCCTCTTAGCCTGATGCGATTGAAAAATTTCAGTGAATTATTCCGGTATAAACGCTACCGGCAACTACGGCGTGATTTTTACAATCCTTGGCAGGCGTTATTGTGCAGCACTGGAATGTCGCGTAAAGCGTTCGAGTTGTACCCACGTGGCGGTGAAAAAATTATTTCGTCACGTGAAGACCGGCCCATATGGGAAGCCTATTTTAATCCGGTGGATTGCGCTGTCGAGTTTCAGCGTGGATTGTTTTATATCAAGCCGCATGATAAAAAATTCTCTCCCTATCATATCGCCGGCGGTATGGGGGCGGCGACTTACCGACCGCGTCACTGGAATACCTATTTTTCCAAAATACCGCTGTTGGCGGAACTGGAGCAGGCGGAAAAATCGTATTGTTCGCAGAACGGCGAAGACGGGATTATCCAATATCTGCTGCAACGCATTCCCGTCACGCATCGCTACCTTGTTGAATTCGGCGCCCACGACGGAATTAATATGAGCAATAGCCGACATTGGATTGCGCAGCACGCGTGGTCGGCGTTATTAATTGAAGCGGATCCCCGTTTTTTTAAGCAACTAAAAAAAGTTTATGCCGTGTCACCCAATATAAAAACGCTAAAATCTTTTGTGACGCCTGAGAATATCGACGCTTTGTTCGCAAGCGCCGGTGTCCCGCAGGATTTTGAATTGCTTTCTATAGATATTGATAGCTTGGATTACTATGTTTGGCAAGGTTTGCGCACATTCCAACCTAAAGTCGTGGTGATCGAATTTAATAGCTGCTTTCCTCCCCAAGAATATTATGTGGTGGCCAAGGAACAAGCGATAGCACTGGGGGCGACGAGCAAGGCCGGCGCCAGTTTGCGCGCATTTTATGAATTGGGTTTGTCCAAAGGTTATCAGTTGATTTACTGTGAATTGGCGGGTGCCAATGCCTTTTTTATACACGAATCATGTAAAAAATATTTTGCTGTCGATTGGGGTTTGCTAACGCCGGAATTATTGTATCAACCGCCGCAATTCGGATTGCTTAGCGCCGGTAAGGCACCCAATGGGCGCGGTTACGCATAGATTATTTGATCGTAGAACGTTTGACAGGCCTGGCGGCATGCATGCCCACGGGGGGCGGCGCCGTTGCCAATAAATGGCGATGTAGGAGCTTCATCACCTTCCACGCACGTTGCATGGCCCAGAAATACCCCGCAGCGATAATCAAGAATAGATACGTCAATATAAATTCCGGCACACCCGCATAATAGGCCCCGACCCCACCTGCGGCGAAGAGTGCCGCGATTGCGAGCATGATCCAAACGGTTTGATTGACGGTATAACCCGCCAATAGCAATACATGGTGTAAATGTTCGCGATCCGGGGCGAAGGGTGAGCGTCCCTTAGAGATGCGGCGCAACATAATACAAACGGTGTCCATCAAGGGTACCGCGAATATCCATAACGCGACGATCGGGGGCATGACAGGTGTCGCGCCTTGCGTTAGTTGTATCAGCAACCATGCAATCGCAAATCCCAAAAACATGCTGCCGCCGTTGCCCATGAATATCTGTGCCCGCGTCCGCCACGGGGTGCGCATATTAAACGCGAGAAAGGCGATGGTCACGCCGATAAACGCCAACAAGAACGTCAGTTGACCGGGTGCCCCGTTGATCCCCGCCACACAGGCCAGAGCGACCAAGGCAACCAAGGTCAACCCACCTGCCAAGCCATCCATGCCATCGGACATATTCATCGCATTGGTGACGCCCACCGCCGAGAAAATCGTGAAGGGGATAGCGGCGGCACCCAACGCAAACGGGGCGGAATCAAAAAATAATGACCCCAAGCTCAATAAATATTGATCATTAACCAAGATTACGATCAAGGAGGCGCTGACCTGGGCAAGCAAACGCGAATAGGCCGACAAAAAAACGTAGTCGTCTAAAACGCCAATAATCAACAATAGGCCAGCCGCAATGACGACGGCGACGTTGGCGGGGGGGGGGGCAAAAACAAGGCTAACGGCTAGTCCGGCAAACATTGCGATGCCGCCGATGAGAGGAACCTCGCCGTCGTGGTCCTTACGTCCGCCCGGCTTGTCTACCAAACCCAGTGTCAGTGCCAAAGGGCTCAGAAATCGGATTACAGCCAGGGTGACACAAGGAGCAATTATAATTGCAAGTATGTCTATCATCCTTCAGCGTCCTAATAATGGGATGTCATTTTATAATCCTGTAGTTTTTACCGCTTTTACCGCTACGCGCTATAAAGCATACATTATCAAGGCGAAACAATACAGGCACATGTTGCTAATTTGCCACACTGGACACGGAGTATGCAATAATAAATCCATGAATGAGTTGACATACGCGCCTTTGAGGCGACATCGGTTATGGTTTTGGGGTGGATGGTTCTTGGTGGCGGTGGTGTGGTATGTGTCGCTGACACCGCATCCGCCCGATGTATCGCAAGCGGTCTGGGGTGACAAATGGGGCCATATGCTGGCCTATTTGGCCCTGATGTTTTGGTTTGGGCAATTATATCCGCGTGATAAACTCCAGCGTCTGGCCTTGCTATTCATTATAATGGGCGTGGCAATCGAGTTTGTGCAAAAGGCCACTGGCTACCGCAGTTTTGAGATTGCCGATATGTTGGCGGATGCAGTGGGCGTGCTATTGGCTTCGTTCATGACAGCGCGTATCGCATTGTTTGCGCAATTGGAACGGTTTTTTGATCTAAAACGCTGACTTCAGGGAACACAACAGTATGAATAAATCGGTACGCAAAGCGGTTTTTCCGGTGGCAGGCTTGGGTACGCGTTTTTTGCCTGCGACTAAGGCCAATCCTAAAGAGATGTTGCCCATTGTCGACAAACCATTAATTCAATATGCGGTGGAGGAGGCGGTCGCCGCCGGATGTACGGAATTGATCTTCGTGACAAGTAGCAGTAAGCGCGCGATAGAAGATCATTTCGACAAAAATTTTGAATTGGAATCCAAACTGGCCGAAAGTGGTAAAAAAGAGTTGCTCAACATCGTACGCTCAGTCTTGCCCGAAGGCGTAAGCTGCGTATATATACGCCAACCGGAGGCGCTCGGTCTGGGGCATGCCGTATTATGCGCCAAGGATGTGGTGGGTGACGAACCGTTTGCGGTGATACTCGCGGATGACTTGATTGATGGCGGTGAAAAAGGCGCGTTGGCGCAAATGGTGGCGATACAACGCGAACGTGGTTATAGCTTGATCGGTGTCGAACCCGTGGCGCCCAAAGATACCGACAAATACGGCATAGTCGCGATCGACGCCTTGGATGATCGCTTGGGTAAAATAAAAGTGATCGTCGAAAAACCTAAACCCGATGTCGCGCCATCGCAGCTTGCGGTGGTCGGGCGCTATATTTTAAGCCCGCGTATTTTTCATCACCTCACACGAATTTCGCGTGGCGCCGGCGGCGAGATACAGCTTACCGATGGCATCGCGCGCTTATTGGCGGAAGAATCGGTGTATTCCTATCAATTCGAAGGGAAACGTTACGACTGCGGAAATAAATTAGGGTATCTACAGGCCACCGTAGAATATGGCCTAAAACACACAGAGATCGGCGGCGATTTTGCTGCGTATTTGCGCGCCTATTCCCGGTGAGCGAGCCCGTCTAAAACCATAATTATACGTGTGCTTTCTTGTCTAAAGGCGAGGAGTGTAGCCTCGCGCGGGGCGACATTACCACGCAGCTCAGTCTCGATGTCCGCACATAATTTTTGCAGTGTGGCCAAGCCGCAAAAGCTACATGATCCGTGGATTTTATGTACTATAGACGCTGCCGCAGCCCATTGTTGGGCACTCAGCAAGATATTTATTTCTGCGTACTGCGCGGGTAATTCTTCCGCCAACATGCCGAGTATCTGGCGCGCCAACGTAGCGTTGCCATGCGTTTGCACCAATATCGCACGCCATTCCGGGGTGGCGGTGATGGAGTAAATTTGCTTTTCAGTCGTCATGCCAGTTTCGTTATCGCGCCTATATCAATATAATGATACTTTGCTTATGAGTGGTTGTAATCATGGAATTTCCAACGATAGAGGCCTTTGTGGGGAATACCCCGTTAGTGCGCTTACAACGCTTACCTGGGAATAGTTCCAACACCTTGCTCGTAAAACTGGAAGGCAACAATCCTGCCGGTTCCGTAAAAGATCGCCCGGCGATGAGTATGATACGCCATGCGCAAACGCGTGGCGACATCCGGCCTGGAGATACATTGATTGAAGCGACCAGCGGGAATACCGGGATAGCCCTCGCGATGGCGGCGGCGGTGATGGGTTATCGATTGGTGCTGATTATGCCGGAGCATATGAGCGTTGAGCGTCGGGGCATTATGAAGGCCTTTGGCGCGGAAATAGTCTTGGTCAGCCGCGAGGCGGGGATGGAAGGCGCGCGTGATCTTGCGGATCAAATGCGTAATGCAGGCAAAGGTATAGTTCTCGATCAATTCGCCAATGTCGATAATCCACGCGCCCACTACGAGAGCACCGGGCCGGAGATATGGAAGGACACCCATGGTAAAATCACGCATTTTGTCAGCGCCATGGGTACTACGGGTACCATCATGGGGACCTCGCGCTTTTTAAAGGAAAAAAATTCAAATATCACCGTCGTCGGCGTACAGCCTGACGAAGGCTCAAACATTCCGGGAATTCGCCGTTGGCCGGAGGCCTACCTGCCACGCATCTATGACCCGCTACGTGTCGATCGCATCCTCGATGTCAGCCAACAGGAAGCAGAACACATGACGCGGCGTTTGGCGCGCGATGAAGGTATTTTTGCCGGAATCTCGTCCGGAGGTGCGGTCGCCGCCGCATTGCGTTTGTCGCAAGAGGTGCGTGACGCCATAATCGTCGTCATCATTTGTGATCGTGGCGATCGCTATTTGTCCACGGGTGTATTCCCCGAATGAACACCAATATTTTTGTATTCGATATTGAAACCGTGCCCGATGTCGCCACCGGTCGGCGCATGTATGATTTGGGTGATTTGTCCGATAAAGACGTGGCCAATGCCTTGGCGCAATTGCGTAGACAACAAACGGGCGGTGCGGATTTTCTGAAACTCCCTATGCATCGTGTGGTCGCCATTTCTGCGGTATTGCGTACGCGGGAAACATTCAAAGTATGGTCGTTGGGCGGGCCGGATTCCGATGAAGCGGAATTAGTGAAACGTTTTTTCGATGGTGTGGAAAAATTTGCGCCGACATTAGTGTCGTGGAATGGCGGTGGATTTGATTTGCCGGTGTTGCATTATCGCGCGATGTTACACGGAATCGCCGCGCCCCGTTATTGGGATCAAGGTGAATTTGATCGTGACTGCAAATGGAACAATTATTTGAATCGGTATCACATGCGCCATACTGATTTGATGGATGTATTATCGTTGTTTCAGGCGCGCGCCACGGCTACGCTGGATGAGGTCGCGGTATTATTGGGCTTTCCGGGCAAACTCACCATGGATGGCAGTCAAGTTTGGGAACGCTATCTGGCCGGCGATATCGCCGATATTCGCAACTATTGTGAAACCGATGTGCTCAATACTTATTTGATCTATTTACGGTTCGAAATGATGCGCGGGCACCTCACGGCTGAGCAATATCAAGCGGAACTTTCTGTCGTTCGGGACGACTTGGCGCAAGCGGATAAACCGCATTGGAAGGCGTTTCTGGAGGCCTGGAAACCAACCCATGAGTAAGTCCGGCAGACGGCCGCAACGACCGCCGGTGAGTGTCCAAGTCACCGGCTTGTCGCATGAAGGTAAAGGCGTAGCGCACATCGATGGCAAGGCGGTATTTGTTACCGGCGCACTACCGGGCGAGCAAGTCGAGGCGCGTGTCGTCAAAACACACCGTCATTTCGATGAAGCCGATTTAGTGCGGGTAATAACCGCGTCTCCACAACGGGTTGCGGCGAGGTGCGAGCATTTTGGCGTCTGTGGCGGCTGCGTGTTGCAACACCTGGACACGGATGCGCAGCTAAACTATAAACAAGCGCAATTGCTTGATAATCTGCGCCATATCGGCGGTGTGTCGCCTATGCAGGTGTTGCCGGCGTTGCGCGGAGATACCTGGGGCTACCGGCGTAAAGCGCGCCTGGGCGTTAAATACGTGGCCAAAAAATCGCGTGTGTTAGTGGGTTTTCGGGAAAGAAACAGCCATTTTTTGACCGACGTGCGCCACTGTCCGGTGCTGCATCCCAACATAGGCGAACGACTCGACGCATTGGCCGAAGCCGTGTCACAGCTCAGCGTGCATGCGCAAATTCCGCAAATAGAAGTTGCGATAGGGGATCATGGGCAAACTTTATTGGTGCGCCATCTCGCCGCGTTGACGGATAACGATAGGCAGACCCTGCGGTCATTTGGGCAGGCGTATGGGTTCACCATATTGCTGCAAGGCGACGGCCCAGGTCAATTAGAACCGGTGACCCGCACGGATAAAAAACTCCAATATGAGTTGCCGGAATTCGGGCTGACATTTGATTTCGGCGTTAATGAATTTACGCAAATTAATCATGCATTGAATCGGCGCATGGTCAAATTGGCGATAGAAATGCTCGCGCTGCGCGATAGCGATCAGGTATTGGATTTATTTTGTGGTCTAGGCAATTTTAGTTTGGCGATGGCCAAATGCGCGACGACTGTCATCGGGGTGGAAGGCGAGGTCAAGGCGATTGCGCGCGCGCGCGAAAATGCCGCCGACAATGGCGTGGACAACGCCCAATTTTATGTGCAAAATCTGAGTGGCGATTTTGCGGGTGCGCCGTGGACGCGTAGGGAGTATACGAAAATATTATTGGATCCACCGCGTACGGGTGCCTATGAAGCGCTGTTGCAGTTACATCGGCTACGCCCGGAACGCATCGTCTATGTCTCTTGTAACCCCGCGACATTGGCGCGTGATACCCGTTATATAGTCGAGGAAATGGGCTATAAATTATCCACGGTCTGTATCATGGACATGTTTCCACACACTGCGCACGTCGAGTCCATGGCGCTCTTTGTACGAAAAGGCTGACAAAGGAGTTGGCTACAGATTACAAAGGCGTTATGCTATTACCCCAATATGGAGAGGTGGCTGAGCGGTCTAAAGCGGCGGTCTTGAAAACCGTTGTGGGGTAACCCACCAGGGGTTCGAATCCCTTCCTCTCCGCCAATTAATAATTCAACTTAATAATTAACGTGTTAGGCAATGCTGGGTAGCCAAGGTGGCACTTTTATCGAGAGGGCGGGACAGAGATGATTAACGTGTTATTAGTGGATGATCACCGATTAGTGCGTACTGGCATACGTTCCATCCTAGAGGATACCCCTGGCATAAAAATCGTTGCAGAGGCAGAGACGGGCGAACAGGCCGTCGATTTAGTCGCCTTGCATCATCCCGACGTGGTGTTAATGGATGCCAGCATGCCTGGTATGGGTGGCTTGGAAGCGACCCGCAAGTTATTGCGTAGCCATCCCGAGACAAAAATAATCGCCCTCACCGTGCATGGAAACGAGCCCTTCCCGAGCCGGTTTTTGAAGGCCGGCGTGGCGGGTTACATCACTAAAGATTGTGGCGCGGATGAAATGATAAGTGCGGTCAAGGCGGTATATCGTGGAGAACGCTATATAGGCAACAAGGTTGCGCAACAACTCGTCTTGAATAGCTTGAATCCAGGCGGCAGCGAATCGCCGTTTGCGGGATTATCCGATCGCGAAATGCAAGTGATGTTGATGGTCATCAAAGGCAAAAAGGCGCAAGAAATATCCGATCAATTGTGCATCAGCCCGAAAACAGTCAATACCTATCGGTATCGATTATTTGAAAAATTGAATGTGGAAAGCGATGTCGAACTGGCGCATCTGGCGATGCGTCACGGCGTAGAGTGAGCATCGCCATCGGCTGTGGCGAATGCAGCATTGAATAAAGTATCTATGCTCGACACATTGCCTCCGGCGATTGCCATTATGGGGCCTACGGCATCAGGCAAAACCGCCTTAGCGCTGCAATTTGCGGATCATTGTGCGTGCGAAATAATCAGCGTTGATTCATCGCTGGTGTATCGGGGAATGAATATTGGGACGGCCAAGCCCACGGCGGCAACCTTGGTGAATTATCCGCACCGGTTGTTAGATATATGCGATCCAAGCGAGCGGTATTCCGTGGCGCGTTTTCGAGTAGATGCGCTAAATGCCATGGCCACGGCGACCGCGAACGGGCGCATCCCGCTGTGTGTAGGCGGTACAATGTTATATTTTAAGGCCTTACAGCAAGGCCTGGCGCAGCTCCCCACGGCCGATGCGGGGATACGCGAGGCGCTCACGCTGGAGGGGCTGCGGGTAGGATGGGCCGCCATGCACCGGCGATTAATGGATGTGGACCCGGTCGCAGCGGCGCGGATACATCCTAACGACCCGCAACGTATACAACGGGCCTTAGAAGTGTACCAAGTCACCGGAATACCGTTGACCACATGGTTGGAGAAGGCGCAACCCCAACCCTTGCCGTACCGGTTGTATAAGATTGCGTTGGCGCCCGCCGACCGCGATGAGTTGCATCGGCGGATCGCCCAGCGCTTTCAGCAAATGTTAGCGCAAGGCTTGATCGACGAGGTACGTCAGTTAATGGCGCGCGGAGATTTACATCCCCAATTGCCGGCGCTGCGCGCAGTAGGGTATCGTCAAGTATGGGCCTATTTGGCGGAAGAGTATGACTACGCGACGATGGTGACGAAGGCCGTCACCGCGACCTGCCAGCTTGCCAAACGCCAAATGACTTGGTTACGGGCGGAGCCTGAGGTACATTGGTATACGGCGGCCGCACCTGAAATTTGGGAAAATGCTCGTCTAAAACTTGGTATATAGCCCGATTTGATTTAGAATAGCTCTAAATTTACAAAGTATGCAAGATTTTACTTGAAATTGATTGTGAAACTTGAAAAGATGTTCAATAAATTTGGCGTTGACATAATAGCTTGAATATCAAGGTTTTATGTCGATACGGCAAAACGCGGGGCTTGTGCGCCGACAGGCTTTTGTGTCACCCTAGGCGAGGAAATTCTCTCAACAACTGAAATTAAGGAGACATAGCAATGTCCAAGGGGCAAAGCTTACAAGACCCTTTCTTGAACGCACTGCGCAAAGAAAAGGTGCCGGTTTCAATCTACCTGGTGAACGGCATTAAATTGCAAGGGCAAGTCGAATCATTTGATCAGTTCGTAGTGTTGTTAAAAAACACTGTTAGTCAAATGGTTTATAAGCATGCCATTTCGACCGTAGTTCCGGCGCGCAACGTCAAGTTGCCGGGCTTGGAAGAAGTGACATCTGAGTCTGAAGCCTAAAGTACGCGTGTCAATGCGCAGCGGGGTGGTTATGCATCCCGTTGCCGTATTGATATGATCAATCCCTGCATATTGCAATTAAAATACGTCAACGTGGCGGTGTTGCATGTTTGAACGTCCTCGCGGTGGCGAACGCGCAGTGTTGGTGCATGTCAATTTTGATCGACATGACGACCCGCGTGCCCTAGAAGAATTTCAGGAATTAGCACGTTCGGCAGGGGCGGAGGTGTTGGCCTCGCTCACGGTGGCGCGCCATGACCCCGATCCACGCTATTTCATCGGTTCCGGTAAGGCCGAAGAAATCCGCCAGTTAGTGGCTGATAAACAGGCCGAGTTAGTAATTTTTGATCAATCTCTATCGCCGTCGCAAGAACGCAATCTCGAAGGCATAGTCAAAGCGCGTGTGCTGGATCGCACGGGCCTGATTCTCGACATTTTTGCGCAGCGCGCGCAATCTTTCGAGGGCAAATTACAGGTAGAATTGGCGCAGCTCAAACATGTTGCGACGCGCCTTGTGCGCGGTTGGACGCACTTAGAGCGCCAAAAAGGCGGGATAGGCCTGCGTGGTCCGGGCGAAACCCAGTTGGAAACGGACCGGCGTTTGGTCGGTGAACGGATTAAACAGATTAACCGGCGCTTGGCCAAGGTGCGTCGTCATCACGATCTCGGACGTAAGGCGCGCCAACGTTCTGCTACACCGGTAGTCAGCTTGGTAGGGTATACTAACGCAGGCAAATCCACCTTGTTCAATGCGCTCACGCAAGCGCAGGTATATGCCGCAGATTTGTTATTTGCGACCTTAGACCCAACCTTGAGGCGACTGGATCTTGCGGGCGGTGGGCACGTCGTGCTGGCGGATACGGTGGGATTTATACGCGACCTACCGCATGAATTGGTGGCGGCATTTCGTTCCACATTGGAAGAAACACGCAATGCGGATGTGTTGCTGCATGTCATCGATGCGGCCGATCCTGAACGATTAGCGCGTATTGCGCAGGTCAACAGTGTGTTGGCGGAAATTGACGCTGATCAAGTGCCGCAAATTTGGGTGATGAATAAGATAGACTTAGTACCAGGTGCGGCTCCGCATGTGGAAGAACCGGTCAACGGGGCGTTGGCGAAGGTCTGGGTGTCGGCGGTGAGTGGTGCCGGTTTGGACATGTTGCGCGATGTGTTAAGACGCGTTTGTCACCAGGAATCTCAGCGCATATGGCTTAAAATTCCGCCCACGCTTGCCAAGTTGCGGGCGCAGTTGTACACATGGCGCGCGGTAATTGAAGAATCTGTCGATGAAGATGGCGCGAGTTTGGTATATACGGAATTGGATGAACGGCGGCTCACTGAAATCTTGGCGCAAGGCGCACAAATTTTTGATAGGAATACAACGTCGTAACAAGTTATTTTATAGTGCATAATCCCAAATGAAGGTTTTTTTGGCCTAAACTTGGCTTTAAACCCGGATTTTCCATTGGGCATGGTAGCGACGAGTGCATGGATGCACGAGGTAGGGCAGCGCCGGGAGCACGCTGCCGACGAGTGCATGGATGCACGAGGTAGGGCAGCGCCGGGAGCACGCTGCCGAGTAGATGGCTAATGGAAAATCCGGGTTTAATTGTAAAGACAAGCAAGCAACGACAGCGGAGAGATATATGGCGTGGAAAGAGCCCGGTGGCTCAAAAGATAAAGACCCTTGGGGTGGCGGCAATCGCAATAAAGGCAGCGCCAATCTCGAGGACGTGATTAAACGATTTCAGGACAAGCTGGGCGGGTTGCTGCGCGGCAAGGGGCGTATCAATAGCGGCGGCGGGGCCAATGTGCCCAGTATCGCCGGGCTCATCGCCGGGATCGTGATCGCCATATGGTTTTTATCCGGTATCTATATCGTGGCCCCTGCCGAACGCGGCGTGGAAATGCGTTTCGGTAAATACACCGACACCACCCTGCCGGGGCCGCATTGGCACTTACCTTATCCTATCGAAAGCGTTGAAATCGTAGACGTTGATCAACGTCGTAGCGTAGAAATCGGTTACCGCACCGCAGGTGGCGGACGTACCACCGTGAGCACGACCAATGTGCCGCACGAATCGCTGATGTTAACGCAAGACGAAAACATTATCGATATTCAATTTTTCGTGCAGTTTATTGTGCAGGATGCCAAAGATTATTTGTTCTCGCTACGCGGCCAAGAGACCACGTTAAGGCAGGCGACTGAAAGTGCGGTGCGTGAAGTGATAGGCAAGAGCAAAATGGATTTTGTGTTAACGGAAGGGCGTAGCGAAATCGCCAATGCGGTGACTAAACAGATCCAAGCTATTTTAGATCGTTATCGTTCCGGCGTGGTCATTACACAGGTGACGATGCAGGCCGCGCAAGCGCCTAAAGAAGTGAAGGCCGCGTTTGACGATGCGATCAAGGCGCGCGAAGATCAGCAGCGTCTGCGTAACGAGGCAGAAACCTATTCGAACGACGTGTTGCCCAGGGCGCGCGGTTCTGCGGCGCGCTTAATGGAAGAAGCCAAAGGCTATAGACAAAGCGTGATCGCACAAGCCGAAGGCGAGGCGGAGCGCTTTGAGCGCTTGTTGACGGAATATCGTAAGGCCCCGGAAGTCACGCGCAAACGTATGTACCTGGAGGCGATGGAAGGGGTGATGTCGAACACCAATAAGGTGGTGATAGATGTCAAAAAGGGCAATAACATGATTTATCTGCCCTTGGATAAATTTACCCCCCCTACCCGCGAGAGCAGCGGCCTGATCGGCAGCACGCCATCCCAACCGGCAGCGGCGACCGCCATCGAGCCATCGCCCCAAGCATTGGAATCTATGCGCGAACGTGAAAATCAACGTGGAAGGGAGAGACGCTAGTGGCGCAACTTAAAATATTTCTAGTGGCCATCGCGATGGTCATGCTGGTGATGGTGTTTTCGGTCTTCATCATCGACCAGCGCGAGAAGGCGATCGTCTTGCGTTTGGGCGAGGTAGTGCGTATTGATGTGCCACCCGGCATACACTTTAAGATCCCCCTAATAGATAGCGTGAGAAAATTCGATGCGCGTATCCTGACCTTAGAGTCCGAGCCGGAGGAATACCTCACGGTTGAGAAAAAGAACTTATTGGTGGATAGCTATGTCAAGTGGCGCATCGTCGATTTGGCCAAGTATTACAAGGCCATGGGTGGGGACGAGCGTAAGACCGAGAAACAGCTAGGCCCCATTATCAAGGACGGTCTGCGCGCCGAATTCGGCAAACGCTTGATGCAGGATGCCGTATCGGGTGAGCGTAACCAGATCATGGACCTGATTACGCAAGCGGCGAACCTACAGGTAGCGCCTTTTGGAATAGAAGTGATCGATGTGCGGGTCAAGCGTATCGAATTGCCGACACGGGTGAGCGACTCGGTATATCAGCGCATGGAGGCGGAGCGCGCGCGCATCGCCAAAGATTTTCGTTCGCGTGGCGGTGAAGACGCAGAGCGTGTGCGTGCCGACGCCGATAAACAGCGTGACGTGACCTTGGCCGAGGCCTATCGCGATGCGCAGAAGATTAAAGGTGAAGGCGATGCCAAGGCGTCGGAAATCTACGCCAAGGCGTATGGCAAAAACCCGGAATTTTATGCCATGTATCAGAGTTTGAAGTCGTACCGTAATATGTTTAATAGTAAAAACGATGTGATGGTGATGGAACCTGATTCGGAATTTTTTAAATATTTCAAAAATTCCGGCGGCAAATAAGCATACACGTCATATTAAGAATAAATGTTGGGGTTAGGCGATTAAAATGTAGGTAACGGATGGGGATGCGGTTTAATAATCGCCCTTTAATTTGACTGAATTGCTGCGGTCGGCTATAGGCGGGTTATTCTTTAGAGTCCGCCTTGTGGACGCGCGGATTTTGCGGGGAAGATAAAATGTGGCGTGATCTGTGGGTGGCTTCTGCCCTGATGTTGGTATTAGAGGGTATAATACCGTTTTTAAATCCAGGCAGTACGCGCCAAGCGCTGCTCATGGTTGCAGAAATGGATGATAAGGTGTTACGTATCGTCGGTTTTGCATGCATGGTGGTCGGCGCGATATTATTGTACATGTTTCAATAGTAGGGCCACACCGGCATGACAGCTACGACAGACCACTGGCTCTTGCCAGAGGGGATAGAGGAATTATTGCCCTCGCAGGCGCAAAAAATCGAGGATCTGCGGCGCTCCGTCATCGATAAATTTCGTACCTGGGGTTACGATTTAGTCGTACCCCCGTTGATTGAACACCTGGAATCCTTGCTGGTGGGCAACGGTACCGATCTAGACCACAGCACCTTTAAACTCATAGATCAACTGACCGGGCGTTTATTAGGCGTACGCGCCGATATGACGCCGCAAGTCGCGCGCATCGACGCCCATCGTTTAAAGCGCAACGAACCAGTGCGTCTATGTTATACCGGCCCCGTGTTGTTAACACGCGCGCGTGAATTGGGCGGCTCGCGCGGCCCTTATCAGGCCGGTGCAGAATTATTCGGTCATGGCGGTTTAGAGAGCGATCTTGAAATCCTGTGCGTGATGCTTGAATGCTTGGCCCTGACGGGTTTGGATACCCCCTATTTAGACATAGGACACGTCGGCATCTATCGCGGATTGGCCCGTCAGGCGTGCTTGTCGCCCGAGCAAGAAACCGCCTGGTTCGACGCTATTCAGCGCAAATCGCGACCTGATATCGACAAATTGATGCAAGGAGTGCAAAGCGATACGCACGCCGAGATGTTGCGCACCTTGATCGAACTGAACGGCGACGTACAGACCTTGGAGCGTGCCCGCGCGGTATTTCGTGACGCAGGCGAAGAAGTTCATAAGGCATTGGAGCAGTTGTCCGAGATCGCCCATGTATTGTCTGCCGACGCGCCGCGCGTGACCTTACATATCGACCTTGCCGAGTTGCGCGGGTATCGCTATCACACGGGCGCGGTGTTCGCCGCCTATGTGCCGGGTTATGGTCAGGCCGTCGCCCAGGGTGGTCGCTATGACCATATCGGCAGCGTATTTGGTCGCGCACGCAAAGCCACCGGATTTAGTATGGACTTGCGGGCCATCACCGCATTAAAACCCTATCAGCGACGTGTACCCTGTGGTATATTCGCGCCCGCGATCAAAGATCCCGCGTTAACGACACGCGTGCGAGAATTGCGTGCGGCGGGTGAGCGGGTGATAGTGGAACTGCCCGGCCAAGTAGGAGGGCCAGCGAGTATGGGCTGTGATCGGCAACTTATACAAACTGAAAGCGGTTGGATAGTGGCTACGCACACGGGTGGGGCGCATGAGTAAAAACGTCGTCATAATCGGCACCCAATGGGGTGACGAAGGTAAGGGCAAAATCGTTGATTTATTCACCGACCGTGTGCAAGCGGTGGTGCGTTTCCAAGGGGGGCATAACGCGGGCCATACTTTGGTCGTCAACGGCAAAAAAACCGTTTTGCATTTAATACCTTCCGGCATATTGCGGCCCAACGTCGAATGTTTTATCGGCAACGGCGTGGTGTTGTCGCCTGAGGCCTTGCTCAAGGAAATCGCCACCCTGGAAGGCAATGACATCCCGGTGCGCGAGCGCCTGCGCCTGTCTGAATCTTGCCCGCTAATTTTACCCTACCATATCAGCCTCGATCTCGCGCGTGAAAAGGCGCGGGGCAAGGCCGCTATCGGCACCACGGGACGTGGTATAGGCCCGGCCTATGAGGATAAAGTCGCGCGTCGCGCGGTGCGCTTGGGCGACCTGTTTCATCGTGAGCGTTTCGCCGCCAAACTAGGCGAAGTGCTGGATTATCACAATTTTGCGTTGCAACACTATTACAAAGCGGATCCCGTCGATTTTCAACAGGTGTTGGAAGAAACCCTGGCGATGGCCGAGGCTATCAAACCCATGGTCGCCGATGTGCCCGAACGCCTGGCGCAAATACAAAAGGCCGGGGGGCGCATCATGTTCGAAGGCGCGCAAGGGGCCATGCTCGATATCGACCAAGGTACCTATCCTTACGTGACCTCATCGAACACCACCGCAGGCGGTGCCGCCACGGGTAGCGGCGTAGGCCCCCTGTGTTTTGATTATGTATTAGGCATCACCAAGGCCTACACCACACGCGTCGGGGCAGGGCCGTTCCCCACCGAATTGTTCGATGACATGGGTCAACATCTCGCCAGTCGTGGCCACGAGTTCGGCTCCACCACTGGGCGTCCGCGTCGTTGCGGTTGGTTTGACGCAGTGGCCTTGCGTCGCTCGGTGCAATATAACAGCGTATCGGGTTTATGCATCACCAAGCTCGATGTGTTGGATGGCTTAGAAATGTTGCGTATCGGTGTCGGTTATCGCTGCGACGGCAAAGAAATCAGCGTGCCACCGATAGGTGCCGAGGCCTATGCCCAGTGCGAACCCGTGTATATCGAAATGCCAGGTTGGAAAGATTCCACCGTCGGCGTGACCGATTTTCAAAAGCTGCCTGCAAACGCACGCGCCTATCTAAAACGCTTGGAAGAAGCTGTCGGGGCGCCGGTGCATATTATCTCCACCGGGCCGGAGCGTATGGAAACCATCGTCTTGCACGATCCTTTTGCGTGATTTTGGAGCGCGGTGACGTGATTTTCCGCTATGCGCATGGCCCCATATGCGATGTGAGTTCGCCACAATCTATTATAGTAGTAGCAAGGCGAGAAAATGGCCATTTCCTCGTCGTGTTCGCGCAGTGAACATTTCTCACCTACGCCTGCGTGGTGTCGATCCCCCAAGCAATGACCCTAGCACCCCACGTACAATCTGGCGTCCGATTTGACTGCCGATAGCACGCGCCGCCCCTTTGGCGAAGGTTTCAAACAGCCCACTCGCCGCCGAACGCGGTGCTGATGATGTGCGGCGTGCCGGCGTATCGTCCGCAGTTGCCGGTGTGCCGGATTCAGCCCGTTTCTGCAGGGCCTCATAGGCCGATGCTCTATCGATCGGTTTTTCATAGTGTCCATACACGGCCGAGGTTTTAATCAGCGCGGTGCGTTCCGCTGTCGTCAGCGGTGCCAACCGGCTGCGCGGCGGGTAGATCCACGCACGCTCAACGACACTGGGTGTGCCTTTTTCATCTAGCAGCGATACCAGGGCCTCGCCTACGCCTAGTTCGGTGATCGCGTCGCGGATATTTAATTTCGGATTGGCGCGAAAGGTTTCGGCCGCAGCACGCACGGCCTTTTGATCTTTGGGGGTAAATGCGCGCAAGGCGTGTTGTACGCGATTACCTAGTTGGCCTAAAACCGCTGCGGGGATATCGAGGGGATTTTGCGTGACAAAATAGATGCCTACGCCCTTAGAGCGTATCAAGCGCACCACTTGCTCGATCTTTTCCAGCAAGGCCTTGGGTGCATCGGAAAACAGTAAATGCGCCTCGTCGAAAAAGAACACCAATTTGGGTTTTTCGAGATCGCCTGCTTCGGGCAATATTTCAAAAAGTTCCGACAACATCCACAACAAAAAGGTCGCGTATAATTTCGGCGATTGCATTAATTTATCGGCGGCCAGCAAATTAATAATGCCATGTCCGTGTTCATTGGTTTGGATTAAATCGTCAAGATTCAACGCCGGCTCGCCAAAGAATACATCGCCGCCTTGTTCATCGAGCGCCACCAAACCGCGCTGGATCGCACCGATGCTGGCGGTCGAGATATTGCCGAATTCAGTTTTAAATTCTGCGGCGTGTTCACCCACGTATTGCACCATGGCGCGTAAATCTTTCATATCCAGTAACAACAGGCCATGATCATCGGCGATTTTAAATACCAGCGACAACACGCTTGCTTGGGTCTCGTTGAGATCCAGGAGTCGTGCAAGCAGCAACGGGCCCATTTCGGACACAGTGGTGCGTACCGGGTGTCCTTGGGTGCCGAACACATCCCAAAACGCGACCGGGGCCGCGCCATAGGAAAAATCCTCGA
Organism: Gammaproteobacteria bacterium; assembly: GCA_919902765.1. Classification (GTDB taxonomy): domain Bacteria; phylum Pseudomonadota; class Gammaproteobacteria; order S012-40; family S012-40; genus CAKKRP01. Next base: position 26,363 of record CAKKRP010000043.1, read on the forward strand.
TCGCTAATTCGCTAATGCGTTGTGCAATTTTTGGAGAGGCCATGCCCGCCTTGGCGAGCCCAGACAGGTCGCCCTTGGCATCGGCCATGAAGACCGGTACTCCGGCGGCGCTAAAGGCCTCCGCAAGCACCCGCAAGGTGACTGTCTTGCCGGTGCCGGTCGCGCCAGCAATCAGGCCATGGCGATTGGCCATCGCGGGCACAATGCCTAAGATATTGTTTGATATAGCAAAAATATAAGGATTACTCATGATGAATACTCTTTGTTAAATCTTGGTTCTAGGCTTGGCGGCACTATAATAGATTACTGCGCCATCGACAACCGATCGTTAAGGCGTTAAAAATAAATAATAATATCTCATTAAAAACAATGCTTTAATTGCTGCCGGGCGATTTAAGACTCACCAAAGCAACCTGTAGTAGGCTTGCGACAGGTTAATAGGTAGTTTAAGATGTTAAGCTTAAGTTTCATTGGGCAATTCTAATTGTTATTTGGTTATTCTAACCTGAGGGGGAACTATGCGTAATACTATGTTGCGTTTGGCGTTAGCGGCGATCATTGCGGCTCCTATGTCGGTCGCCATGGCAGGTGGCAAGGTACATAAATTGTTGTTGCAGATTAATGATAATGATGAAGCGCGTATGCAGTTGGTGCTTAACAATGCATCCAATGTCATGAAAGTGTATCAAGACAAGGGCGAAGAAGTGCATATCGATATCGTCGCCTATGGCCCAGGTTTAAACTTTTTGCGCGAGGACAAAGCGTCCGATGAAATTAAAACACGCATTAAGAGCATGAAACAGAGTTATGATACCGTGTCGTTTATTGCCTGTGGCAATACCAAAACGAACATGGAAAAGAAGGAAGGCAAAGAGGTTAAGCTGATTGAACAAGCCAAGCTGGTTACCGCCGGTGTGGTGCATATCATGGAACACGAAGAGGCTGGCTGGAGCTATGTACGTCCGTAAGGCTTGATCCGGTTTCGTTACACTGTATTCTAATGTAGCAGTGCTTCCGGAACGTGTAAGCAAAGACGGGGGGGCCTTATCGCGTTGCGGTAAGGCCTTTCCGTTTTTAGTGTAGAGGGATAGAGTGAATATAGCGCAATATCTTGCCCAAAAAATGCTCAAAACGCGTATGATAACGCCTGCCGAGGCCTTGCCAGGGCGCGCGCAACCTGCGTTTATGCTCGCTAAAACCCATGCGGTATTTTCTGATCGCACATTGTTACCGCCTTATCCAAAAAAGCTATCCTTGGCGATGTTTGGAATGGGGTGTTTTTGGGGTGCCGAAAAATGTTTTTGGAGCATAGACGGCGTTTATGTCACTGCGGTCGGTTATGCGGGCGGTTATACGCCTCATCCCACTTATGAAGAAGTTTGTAGCGGTTACACGGGGCACAATGAAGTCGTGCGTGTGGTTTACGATCCACAGCAAATCAGATATCAGGCCTTGTTGAAAATATTTTGGGAGGCGCATAATCCAACACAAGGCATGCGCCAAGGCAATGATGTGGGTACGCAATATCGATCCGGTATTTATGCGTACACAGTAAAACAACGACAGGCCGCGCTCGCCAGTATGCGCGCGTTTCAAAAGGCCTTGTCTAAACAAGCGCTGGGGACTATTACCGCAGAAATTGTCGATGCGCCGGAATTTTATTTTGCGGAGCCATATCACCAGCAATATTTGGCGAAAAATCCTGATGGTTATTGCGGCCTAGGCGGGCTGAGTATAGAATTACCCGCACGCCGCCAAAAGCGTTAATCCGTGAATACATCCCTTCCTATTGCGGCGATACTACCTGAGATCGTCGATGCACTCAATGTTCAAACCAATTTAGTTATTCAAGCGCCGCCCGGCGCGGGCAAGACCACCGCTGTACCGTTGGCGCTGTTGGATGCAGCGTGGGCGAAATCGCAACGCATAATCATGTTGGAACCGAGGCGGCTAGCGGCGCGCGCGGCGGCTGCACGCATGGCGGATTTGCTTGGGGAGCAGGCTGGTGAAACCGTCGGATACAGGGTGCGCTTAGACAAAAAAATCGGCGCACGCACGCGCATTGAAGTGGTCACGGAAGGCATTTTAACGCGCATGTTGCAGGAAGACCCGGCCTTGGATGGGGTAGCGGTAGTGATTTTTGACGAGTTTCACGAGCGCCATTTGCATTCGGACTTGGGCCTCGCGCTGTGTCTCGATGTACAAGCCAATCTGCGCGAAAATTTACGACTGATTGTGATGTCGGCGACCCTGGATGCGCAACCCGTCGCCGCGTTGCTGCACGACGCACCCATCATTACCAGCGTCGGGAAATCCTATGCGGTGGATATTCGATATTGCGATCCGGGTGCGCCGAATATGTTGGACAGCGCCACCGCCAATACCATACGTACGGCACTACGTGAAGCGGCGGGCGATATTTTGGTATTTTTACCGGGCGTGCGGGAAATACAACGCGTGGAATCTCTAGTGCGCAATTTCCCGGAAACCGCTGCGTTGCATATTGCATGCTTGTACGGCGACCTCAATAAGCAACAACAAGATCAAGCCATAGTCCCATCACGCGATGGCAAACGCAAGGTCGTGTTGGCCACCAATATCGCGGAAAGCAGTTTAACTATTGAAGGCGTGACGGTGGTCATAGACAGCGGTTTAATGCGCAAACTTGAGTTCGATCCTAACAGCGCGATGTCGCGCTTAGCGACGACGCGTATCTCGCAGGCCTCCGCAACGCAACGCGCAGGGCGCGCCGGGCGTTTAGGTCCGGGGGTATGTTATCGGCTGTGGTCGCAAGAGGCGCAACAACGTTTGTTGCCGTTTAATATACCTGAAATACAAGATCAAGACCTTGCGCCATTGGTCTTGGAATTGGCGCAGTGGGGCGTGCAAGACGCAAATCGCTTGCGGTGGATCAATGTGCCGCCTGCGGCGAATTTAGCGCAAGCACGTGATCTATTGGTGCAATTGCAGGCGCTAAATGATCACGGCCAAATCACCGCTCATGGGCGAGACATGCATCGTTTAGGATATCACCCGCGTTTGGCGCATATGATGTTGCGCGGCAAGGAATTGGGCGTCGGATATCTTGCCTGTGAAGTCGCGGCGCTATTAAACGAGCGCGACATTATTCGCGGTAAAACGGTGCAAAAAGACAGCGATATTGGTACTCGTTTGAGCCTATGGCGCTCCATTATTGGGGCGCGTGGAGGTGTCGCCACGTCTGATCAAAATGTCGATAAAGCGCTGTGTTTTCAGCTAAAAGAGCAAGCGGAGTTGTGGGCTAGACAGTTGGGAGTGGTGCGTAGACAAGACGACCTTTCGCATGTCGGCAAGTTGGCGGCGTTGGCATACCCTGATCGAGTTGCGCAGCGCCGTGGCGGTTCGGACGCGCGCTACCTATTAGCCAATGGGCGCGGCGCAGGGTTTGCTGTTGCAGAATCCCTGTCCAGCGAAAAATTGATCGTCATTGCGCAATTGGACGCCGGTCAGCGCGAGGCGCGTATTTTTCTCGCGGCGAGCTTAGATGAAGACACCGTGTTTTCCGTGTTTGGAGACCTCATCACGCGCCATGACCTTGTTGAATGGAATGATAGAACACAGTCGGTGCAGGCGCGGCGGGTATGGCGCTATGGCGCTATTACATTGCGTGAACAACAACTATTAGACATACCTCAGGAATTGCGCACGCACGCCTTGTTTCAAGGGATAATCAACAAAGGGATTGGGAGCCTTCCGTGGACGGATCGTTTGCGTGAGTGGCAGGCGCGCGTATTATTATTACAGCGTATCAATTACGCGTTGCCAGAAGAACCCGCAGCGTGGCCGGAGGTTAGCGATGGTGCGTTGGTGTTGCAAATACAACAATGGTTAGGCCCGTATTTAAACGATAAAAAACAACTCTCGGATATTAATGAACAGTGTTTAACACAGGCGCTTGCGAGCCTATTAACGTGGCGGCAACAACAGGCCTTGGATGTATTGACGCCTACGCATTTGACGGTCGCCAGTGGTTCGCACGTGCGATTGGATTATCGCACGCAAGACAAACCCGTGTTAGCAGTGCGGCTGCAAGAATTATTCGGTGAACGTACAACCCCCAGCGTTGCCAATGGACGGGTTCCCGTAATCCTGCATTTGTTATCGCCGGGTATGCGCATTGCCCAGATTACTGAAGATTTGGCGGGTTTTTGGGCCAATTCATATGCGGACGTAAAAAAAGACCTTAAAGCGCGTTATCCCAAGCATTTATGGCCAGATGATCCCCTCAACGCACTACCCACGGCGCGCGCTCGACCGCGTAAGCCATAATATTCCACGACGCAGCGCGTGGTGCCGTCGCTGGTCTAGGAATTGCTTACTTATAAAATCAATCTGCTAACGCGTAAGCTCGCAGCCGGGTACTCCATGCGCCAAACATATTGCATCATAAGCCGCCCGATTGCGCTCCTCGTCGGCATAATAGGGTCTGCCAACGCGCTGTGCGCAGAAACCTCCGTATATGGAAAAATTCACCTGTCAGTCGATGGCGTAAGCACCGGCTACGGTAAGCATACGGCGTTGAGTAGCAATTCATCGCGTATCGGGTTTAAAGGATCGGAGCCGCTTGCCGATTGGGTGGTCGCGATATGGCGCTTAGAAAGCGACATCGACGTAAGCGGTGAGCGCGGCTATCTGCGTGCGCGCAACCGCTATGCGGGCTTGGCGAGCAAGGCAGGTAGCCTGACGGGCGGCGTCCATGATACGCCGTGGAAGCTGGTAGAACAAAAATTCGATATTTATGGCGATACGCTTTTTGATGCGCGCTCGCTGCTAGGTTCTAGCGGAGCGGTGTTCATTGATACCGGTGCGAAAAACAGCGTGTTATATAAATCGCCGCTATTGAGCGGTGTTCAATTAAATTTATTGTATTCTTTCGGTGAAGAAAAACGCATTGATGGCAGCGATGTGACAAGTTTGACGAGCGCTTCTTGGACTCTAAAAACGGAAATGTTAAACCTTGCCATCGCCTATGAAAATCAAGACCGATATCACACCGAACAATGGCGTGCCGCAGGCTCGTTTAAATTCGCCATGTTCCGCGCCAATGCCATTTACGAACGACTGAGTTCTACCTTGTATTCATCGCTGACGCGTGAGGCCGTCGGCGGAAATTTCACCGTCGCGTTACCCGCAGGTTTTAGCGTGCATGCGCAAAGTGTAGGTGTTTTCAATGCGGCGGCGACGATGTTTGTTGCGGCGATGGCTGGTAGCGGCATCAGCTACAATTTTGCGAAATCCGGCCAAGTCTATGTGTTAGGGGGGCTGCTAAAAAATGCCGCTACATCGGGTTTTACATTTGCGAACGGCGGCCACGGTGAACAGTATAGTCTATTCGCCGCCGGTCACAGTGCATATGCCGTCTCCACAGGTATGATAGTTAAATTTTAGCTCTGGTTTGCCAGCTTCGACCATCCTGCATCCGGTTTAAAGCTGTCGCCATAGCGCGTTTGCAAGTCATGCAAACGCGTTGCATAGGTATTGGTGCCGTTGTCTTTGACGTATTGCATAGGGCCGCCGCGAAACGGCGCAAAACCGGTACCGAAAATCACCCCTGCATCCAATAAATCCGCATCGGTCACTACGCCTTCGCGTAGACAAGCAACCGCCTCGTTGATCATGCGCCCGATCAGACGATCCGTCACATCTTTAGAGACCTTGCCGCTTGCGCTGCCGCCGCCTGTGGGTTTGCCATCGCCGGAATAGGCATAAAATCCATGTCCGGTTTTGACGCCCAATTCGCCGCGTGCGACTTTTTCGCGCAGCACATTGGGTACTTTTACATTCAGTTGTTTAGACAGTATTTCCGCCACCGATAAACAAATATCCAAGCCCACGGTATCCGCAAGGTGTAGCGGCCCCATCGGCATGCCGAAATATAATGCTGAATTGTCTATCAATTGTTGGCTCACGCCTTCCGTATACAACTCGACCGCCTCAAGCAAATAAGGCATTAATACGCGATTGACGAGGAACCCAGGGCCACTCTTTACAGGCAAGGGCAGTTTATCAATTTGTTTCGCAAAGGCCGCGACGCGTTGCGCGCATATAGGATCGGTGCGCGGCGTCGTCACGATTTCAATCAAAGGCATTTGCGCCACGGGATTGAAAAAATGCAATCCAACCAGGCGTTCAGGCTTTTTCAGCGCCTGCGAAAGTATTTCCAATGGAATGCTAGAGGTGTTGGTCGTCAATAGCGCGGTCGGCTTCATGCGCGGTTCCAGGCTGCGATAAAGACCTTGTTTCGCCTCTACGTTTTCGATAATCGCCTCGACGATAATATCCGCGCGTTCCACACCGTAGCCGCCGATATCGGGGATCAACCGATCCATGGCCGCCTGGACCAATAGGCGGTCTTTCAAGCGCTTATCGAACAGTTTGTAGGCGCGTTGTAACACCTTGGCCAAGACCTCGGGCTTGCGATCTTGCAACGTCACCTGCAGCCCTTGCAATGCGCACCACACGGCGATATCGCCGCCCATGACGCCTGCGCCCACGACATGCACATTAAATATTTTATTTTCGGACGCCGGTAATTTACCTAATTCTTTCAGGTGGTCGCGTAAGAAAAACACGCGTACTAAATTGCGCGCCGTGGAATCCGTCACTAAACGCGCCACGGATTTGCCTTCTTCCTGCATCATGGCGCGCGGATTTCCCGCATATTTGCGCCACAAATCTATCAGCGCATGCGGAGACGGGTAATGCTCGCGCATGGCCTTCTGGGAGGTTTTTTTGCGCATAATGCGCGCGAGAAACGGGCGTACTAGCGCGCTATTGGTAAATTTAACGCTAGATTTGACGGGTTTGCGCACCATGCGTTCCATAATGGCTGAGCGTGCGGCATTTTTTAAATGCCGCGTAGGCACTGAGAAATCCACTATGCCCATTTTCCACGCCGTTTTGGCGTTGACGGTTCTGCCGGTGAGCATTAAATCCATCGCCGATGGCGCGCCGATGAGCTGTGTCAGGCGCACCGTACCGCCAAAACCGGGGTGTATGCCGAGTTGCACTTCGGGTAGGCCCAGCTTGGTTTTAGCGCCGTCATCGGCGACGCGAAAGGTACAGCCTAACGCGAGCTCTAAACCGCCACCCAGGCAAAAGCCGTTGATCATCGCGACACTGGTAAAGGGCAGTGTCGCGATGCGATCAATAGTGTTTTGGCCGAGCTGAATAAAACTCAGGGCCTCGTCGTAGTTTTTTACTTTGGTAAATTCATTGATATCCGCACCTGCGATAAATCCGTTGGATTTTCCCGAAAGAAAAATAACACCGGCCGGTAGCGGCTTAGTGAGCATTTCATCGAGTACGCCATTGAGCTCTTTCAATACATCTATGGACAATGAATTCGCGTTGGAATCGGCCTTGTCAAAATATACCCACACGATGCCTTGTTCGTCACGCTCGACACGCCAGTGCTTATATGCCTTTTTACCTTTCATGGCGTAACTCCTGATACACGTTCAACTAACATGGCGCCGCCTTGGCCGCCGCCGATACACAAACTTGCTATCCCGCGCTTCGCTTCAGCGCGTTGCAACACTTTCAACATGTGTAGCACGATGCGCGCGCCGCTCGCGCCTACCGGGTGTCCGATACTCACGCCACCGCCATCGACATTCAATCGAGAGCGATCCAATTCGCCTAACGCGCCGTCCAAGCCCAATTCATTACGACAATATTCATCGCTTTTCCAGGCCTCTATGCAGGCTAATACTTGCCCCGCGAAGGCCTCGTTGACCTCCCAATAATCTATGTCTTTTAACTTTAATCCTTGGCGTTGTAAAATAGGCGCCATCGCATGTGCCGGGCCTAAGCCCATTTGCGCGGGATCGACACCCGCCCAGTGCGCATCTATAATGCGGCCTATCACCGGCAGATCGAATTTTTTAACCGCCTCTTCACTCGCCAATATCAGCATGGCCGCGCCATCGGTCACCTGTGCGCTATTACCGGCCGTAACGCTGCCGAACCCGCGATCAAAAACCGGTTTTAATTTCGCCAACTGCACGAGGTCCGTTTCGCGGCGTAAACCGTCGTCTTGGTTATACGAATTGCCACGGTAGTCATACATCACTTCAATTTCATCTAAATATTTTTGATCTTGCGCGTAGGCGAGGCGACGATGGCTCTCAAGCGCGAATTCATCCATCTGCGTGCGCGAAATATTGAATCGATAGGCGAGATTTTCAGCGGTTTGCCCCATATTTAAGCCCACGATAGGATCGGTCAAACCGCGTATTAAGCCGATGATGGGTTTGAGGTGCTTGCCACGCAGTTTTATCAGCGCGCCAATCTTTTGCCCGAGGGTTTTGGCGCGGCTGAAATCCGCCAGCCATTCCACCATGGTATTGTTATAGAGCACTGGCGCATGGCTCATCGATTCCACGCCACCGGCCAAGATGAGGTTAGAGCGACCCGAGGCGATGTTTTCGGCGGCGCAATCCAAGGCTTGCAAACCGGATGCGCAATTGCGTTGTACCGTCCACGCGGGCACATGTTCTTTGCATCCCAAGCGCAAGGCGATAACGCGCGCGATATTGGCCTCATCCGGGCCGGGCATGACGCAGCCGACGATGACTTCATCGAGATCGCTGGCTAAAAAACGTTGGCGCACCATCAAGGGTCGCCCCGCAGAAACGGCAAGATTTGCCGCCGTAAACGGCCCGGGCTTTCCTTTAGACTTCAGGAACGGCGTGCGCGCGCCATCGACAACGTATACCGCACGGGCAAATCGACTGGTATTTTTACGTACACTCATATAAATTCCTCAACCAGGGTTATGCAATTTGGCATCAAAATCATCTACGCGTATCACTTCTAGACGCAATTTTTCGTATTTCTGCCAGAAATCATATTCAGCCTGAGTAATGACTTTATTGTGCAATGCGGCCGCTACTACACTTGCAATATCATAACCTTGTATGCGTTTTTCCTTACGCGCAAGGTGAATTTTTTTATCAATAACATCAACCTCATTTACCATTCCCATCGCTGCCTCCAAGCGGCCCAACGGCTCTTGGGTATCTGTAGGTATGAAAATTCCCCGTGTGAGACGGTCGCGCACATCGGATTTTGACAGCAGCAAATGTGCCGCTTGATGGCCTTGATGATCGCTCGCCGGTTTAAATGTGCGGCCCCACGGAAAGCACAAAAACTTCAATATGGTAGCGAGCATTCGATTTGGAAAGTTTGCCAAAATCCCATATATAGCGTCTTGCGCCAGAAACAGCAGATCATTACACGCCCAATGCAATAGCGGCAGTTCATCGGTGCGACGGCCTTGAGACTCAAAGTGTTTAAGCGTGGCCGAAAGGAGATATAACGCGCTCAGAACGTCGCCTAGACGAGCGGAAATTTTTTCTTTACGCTTTAACGCCCCGCCAAAATATAACATTGCGACATCGGATGTCAAGGCGAACACGCTACACAAGCGCGTCACATGTTGAAAATACCGTCCCGCCGCACCGCCGGTGACACTGGGCGCCAGACGTGCGCCGGTTAACCCCATAAACAGCGCGCGCGCCGCATTGCTAATCACGAACAATATATGATTCACAAATGCATGATCAAAATCTCGCGCCGCGCGTTTACGATCTTTATCTTGCGCCGCCTGCATCTCCTTTAAAATATAGGGATGGCAACGTATCGCGCCTTGTCCATAAATAATCAGCGAACGCGTGAGGATATTCGCGCCTTCGACGGTAATGCTAATGGGAATGGATTGATATATCTTGCCTAGTAAATTGCGTGGCCCTAGGCATATTCCGCCGCCACCATGAATATCCATCGCATCGTTGACTGCACGGCGCAGACGTTCGGTAAGATTGAATTTTAAAATCGCCGAAATCACCGACGGCTTTTCGCCCGCATCCAATGCGCCACAGCTCAATACGCGCGCCGCATCCATCATGTATGTGTATCCGGCGATGCGCGCCAGCGGTTCTTCTATGCCTTCGAACATGCCTATCGGTGTTTTAAATTGTTTGCGCACACGTCCGTATGCACCCATCGTCCGCCCCGAGTATTTCGCTCCACCGACGCTTAACGCGGGTAATGAAATGGCGCGACCGGCGGCCAAACATTCCATCAGCATGCGCCATCCTTGACCGGCTTGTTGCGCGCCGCCGATAATCCAATCGATGGGAATAAACACGTCTTTGCCAGAATTCGGGCCATTTTGAAATGCGATGTTTAACGGGTTGTGACGACGACCGATGTTGACGCCGGGGTGCTTGGTTGGAATCAAGACGCAGGTAATGCCCGGTTCTTCCGCGCTGCCGAGGAGATGTTCGGGGTCGTATAATTTAATCGCCAAGCCTAGCAAAGTCGCCACTGGTCCGAGCGTGATATAGCGTTTGTCCCAGGTCACGCGCATGCCGAGCACATTTTTTTGGCCGTCGAAATCGCCACGGCAGACGATGCCATAATCCGGAATCGAACTGGCGTCGCTACCGGCCTCCGGGCTGGTCAAGGCAAAACAGGGGACTTCTAACCCCGTAGCGAGGCGCGGTAAATAATAGTCTTTTTGTTCTTTCGTGCCATAGTGCAGCAACAATTCCGCAGGGCCTAACGAATTGGGAACCATCACCGTCACGGCGCTGGCGATACTACGGCTCGCAATCTTCATCACCACGCTGGAATGACCCAGCGCGGTAAACGCCAGGCCACCATATTCTTTAGGTATAATCATACCGAAAAATTTATTTTGTTTAATAAACTGCCATACCTCGGGCGACAGGTCCATGTCTTCATGATTGATTTTATAATCATCAATCATCTTGCACAGTTGTTCTACCGGGCCGTCTAAAAAGGCCTGTTCTTGCGCATTCAGCGACGGATAATCGTATTTCAGCAATTTATTCCACGCCGGGCGTCCACTGAATAATTCCGCATCCCACCAAATACTTCCCGCCTCTATGGCCTCGCGTTCGGTGCGCGACATCGGCGGCAGGATGCGTCGAAATAGGGATAAAACGGGGGTGGTGATTAAACGCCTAAATAAAGGGACGTTCGCGAATAGGGCGAACACCAAAAATGCGCTTATGACGATAGATTGATCAGCGAGATTGACGTTTCCGCTCCATGCGCAATATGCGATGGCGAGCGCGATGCCGAGGGTCCAAACAAAAATTGTCGCTCGAAAATATGCCAGCACCCATATTGTCGCTATTACCGCTGTAATTGTTAGGTAAATAGGCATGATCACGAACCTCCTGTTGCCAAAAAATCGTCAATCTTAGACATACTTATCCCTGGCCCTGGTATATTGGACAGGGATTGTTCGCTATTAGCGGCGATCAGTTATAAAATCTTAAGCCTATTATGCAGTTAGCGCAATTTTTATTACGCATTTATAGAGTTGCTAGAGGATATCGCATGCGACAGGCCGGTCACAGCACGCAAATCAAGCTATTGATCGCCGTGCTTGGTTGTTTGGGATGGCGCATGGTGGTTGGGGAAACGCTGGGTGATGGACGCCAAGCTTATCTACGCCGTGATTACGCCAAGGCCATGCGTATATTATTGCCGCAGGCGCAGCAAGGTATCGCCAAGGCGCAAATATTGGTCGGCCGCATGCATTTGGACAATGCGGGCGTCAAAATAGATGTGGGCCAAGCCTTGATGTGGTTTCAAGCGGCCGCCATGCAGGGGGATGGCGAGGGGCAGGTGGCCTATGCGCATATGTTTCATAATGGACAGGGGACTAAGCGCGATTTTGCGCAGGCCTTGCGTTGGTACAATGAAGCGGCGTTGCAAGGCGATGCGGAAGCGGCCTATGAGTTGGCCAATATGTATGCGGCGGGTGAGGGTACGCGACAAGATTTTACGGTTGCAACACGCTGGTATCACGCGGCTGCGGAAAAAAAACATGCCAGCGCCATGTTTCGTTTGGGTGTCGCCCATGCGGAAGGCCGAGGAATCGTACGTGATTATATAAACGCCTATGTTTACCTTAAATTAGCGGAAAAATTCGGGGTCGCCAAGGCGCGTGCGGCGCTGAATGTGGTGACGCCTAATTTGACAAAAAAAGACTTAGCAACCGCTAAGCAACGCATACAATTGTGGTTGAACGGACATCCTGCATAAAAACGCCGCATATTAGTCATCTAAAGGCCCAATTAAGTCTGGACGACAAGTTACCCGAGACAACTATTGTCCAACACTTTCGCGATGTTTAAATTCAAAAAGCAGGGGTTAGTATGGATTTCCTGACGCAATTGCGACGCACATATATTGGCGAGCTGCCGGAAAGACTAAATTTATTGGAAGCGGATCTGCTCGCCGTTGAAAGCGTCGGCGACCCCGTTGGTGAAGTATACAACGCCATTTTTCGCAATGTCCATAGCATGAAAGGCAGCGGCGGCACCTACGGATTTTTTATCATCACCGCAATTTGTCATAAATTTGAAGATTATTTAACGTCGGCGTGCGGCGAAGGTACGCCGCATCTAAAAAAAGAAATAATCCCGAATTGTTTGCAATTCGTCGATCTGTTGCAAGAAGCCGCCGTCATCGGGATGCAGGGTCAAGATAATTTTAGCGCCCTCGAACAAAAATTGGCGGCGCTTACGGATAAATTTATAACCAATACCCGACGCACGGCGATGATAGTCACCAATTCAAAATATATCGGGGGATTTTGTCAACGAATCGCCGGTGAGTTGGGGGTCAAGGTGCAGCTTTCCGATAATAGTTATAACGCATTATTGCAATTGCTTTCGGCACCGTACGATATATTAATCACCGGCGCGGAAATGCCGTTGTTGACAGGTCGCGCATTAGTGGCGGCGGTAAAATTATCGGGACGAGCCGGTAAATCCACGCACACAATTTTGATTACAGCCAACACTGAAATTCTACAACAAGGCAATCGCAACACCGATCCAGATTACGTCCTATTAAAGGATGCAGACCTCGGATACCACCTAGAACAGTCTTTGCGCGCCATATTGACTGCGGACGCGCGCAAAAAAATGGCCGGGTAAGGATAGATAAATCTATCTGAAGGCGAGTTCATCGAGTGGCATCGGAAACATTGCCTTAAATCATAGAGTTAGCGCTTAGCGCTAAAGGTGTGTCTAATTTGACATAATATACATTATGCGTAGTATTACGACATGCCTAGGGCGCCTGCAAAACAAAGCGTAAAGAGCGTTGGGTTTCTGATGTTTCCAGGCCCAAATGCAACCAAAATGTTTCGCGCGACGTTTACTACACAGAGTCGCCAACGAAATTGTGTCTGAAATTGGAGACAGACACCCCTTGCGAAGACCGTCATATGCCTAATTTTAGCGAAGCGAAAAATAATGCCATTGGTCGTTCGTCTCTAATTAGAGACAGTTGTTTAAATTTGATGCATTTGTTAAATTGCAAGCCCGTACAATAACAAACAAATTCCTTTTTAAGAAGTGGATGGCCTGGCCGGACACGGCTCAGTAGAAATTCCGTGATCCCGAAAATTTAGGTGGAGTTCTCATGCCCAAAGTCGCTCACCTCGCTAGCGTTAACACCGATAGACGCGCATCACCACGACATAAAACCAATATCGCCTTGAAAATACGGCGTCAGGGCATGCTCGGTAAAAAAATATTGCACGGTAAAATCGTCGAACACAGCGAATACGGTGCGCAGTTAGTCGTCAAACAGCCGCTAAATAACGGCGATAAAATATATTTAGAATGGTCGAACGTAGTCGATGCGCGCAATGGAAACGCAGTCGATGCCGCCATTGCCGGTAAGGCGTCCGCCGTGGTGGTGCGTCAGATTTCTGCGTTAAATAACGGAAATAATCAAACATTACGCAGCGTTGGCGTCGCCTTGGATGTTGATCCGCCATTACGTAAGACGCGTCTGTTAGATAAGCTTACCTATGCCCTGCTTTGCGTGTTATTCGTATCGATCACCGCAAACATCGTATATTTAAAAGAGGTTAATGTAGAGTATTTTTGGTATCAACCGTTTTTAAATATATATAGCTTAGTCGTTTCATTTTTTATTTTATCGAGATTCTTTTTGGCTATTTTTTATAGGCCGCCGAGCGATGTTCCTGGGTATTTGCCGACCGTTTCGGTCATTGTCGCTTGCAAAAATGAAGAAGACTCCATAGGGCGAACGTTGGATTGCATTTACGAATCCAATTACCCCTTGCATCGTATGCAGGTCATCGCGGTCAACGATGGTTCTACGGATAGAACCTTGCAGGAAATGTTTAATGCGAAGCAACGCAATCCATCATTGATGGTTATAAATTTCGAAAAGAACCTCGGTAAGCGTCACGGCATGGCGGCAGGCGCGCGCGCAGCGACCGGCGAGATTTTGGTGTATATCGATTCAGACAGCTTTGTGCGAAAAAACACTATATACAAGATTGTGCAGGGCTTCCATGATGAAAGCGTGGGCGCCGTTTGTGGACACGCCGACGTACAAAACGCCAAAATAAACGCCCTGACAAAAATGCAGGACGTTCGATATTATATCGCCTTCCGCATTGTAAAGGCGGCGGAATCTATATTTTCCGCCGTTTCCTGTTGTTCCGGTTGTTTGGCGGCCTATCGTCGTAGCTATGTACGTCCCATCTTGGATGTGTGGCTCAACCAAACCTTTATGGGGCAATCGGCGACATTTGGCGACGACCGTAGTTTGACTAATTACATGTTGCGGCGCTACCGCGTGATTTACCATGCGGAGGCAATTTGCGCTACGATAGTGCCGGAAACGTATCGCGTTTTTTTTCGCCAGCAGCTACGCTGGAAAAAGTCATGGATACGCGAATGCTTCATCGCCTGCACATTTATGTGGCGCCGCCATCCGATGGCGGCGTTTTTCTTTTACCTTAGTGTGATATTTCCGTTGATGGCACCCGTCATCGTTTTTAATGCCGTCGCCATGCCTATTTTTTCCGGCACGATGGTCTCATTTGTGTACATATATGGGGCAATGCTTATTGCGGCGCTGAGCGGTGTGGTGTATTACGCCAAACATCGTGATAGCGTTTGGGTGTATGGTATGCATTTTACGCTATTCTATATGGCATTTTTGGTATGGCAAACTTATTACGCGCTGCTGACCGTTAGAAAAAATCATTGGGGCACACGTTAAGCCGCATGGGAAACGATAATGAAGCATTGAAGGCCCGAACTTTCGCTAAAGACCGGCGCGCGTGGTTGATTTTGGTTATTGCAATAATAATTTCCGCGCTGTGGCTATATAACGATATACACACTATCGCCCACCCTCCCCCGGTTGCGCATAGCGTGGTAGCGGAAAATGCGTCGCTAGCGGCGCTCTCCTACGGTCGGATAGTTGAAGAGCGCGACGGGCAAAATATTACTATCGCACAGTTGAAGGATCAATTAACCGCGCTCGCGCATGAGGGATATAAAACTATCTCGATGAGCGAGTTACGCGCGTTGCTGAGTGAAGGGAAAGGTATACCGCCTAAGTCATTGGTATTGGTTTTTGAATATGGGTACCTAGATTATTTTCGTTTAGTGGATCCGTTGCTAGAACATTTAGGTTGGCGGGCCACCGTGTCTTTATTAACGACGCGACAACAAGCCCACGACACGACGTATTTGTATTGGGATAGGCTGCGCAAAATGGTGAATTCCGGACGCTGGGAGATCGCTACAATGGGCCATAAAAGCATGGATACCGTGCCGATTGACGGATCGGGGAACGTTGGCCGCTTTGCGTTTGATCGAGCTTGGCTGGCACAAAATAATCGTTTGGAATCGGATGAAGAGATGTCCAAACGTATCGTTAACGATTTCGATAAAAGCAGGTCATATATCGAGAAACAGGGATTCGACGCGATTGCAACGAGTTACCCGTTCGGTTTGTCGATGCCGGTGGCATCGAAAATCATTCATCAATTTGAGATGGAAAATATAAACAATGTTAAACCGAAATTGGCGTTTATAAACAATATCATGGGGCTGAACGATCATTATTCAAATCCGGTTAGACTGAATAAACTGCATATCGCTCGGTCGTGGACGGGGAAAGTGTTGTTGGATAGGATACAGGTTACCACCCGTCCCACTTTGGATTTAGGACACAACGTTTGGTTGGCGGATCGCGGCGATATGATAAATAACCCACATCATTTGACGCTTACCGGCGGTCAAACAAATAGCCTGTGGTTAGCGGGTAGTCAATGGGCGGGTTGTTGGAAGTTCAGCGCAAAGGTGCGCGCTAAGCATGGCGAATGGTGGATATCCCAAAGGGATTGGTCTACCGGAGCGGAATGGCGATTTGGCGGAGGTGCTGAAGGTTTATCTATTAGACTTACCTCGCCGCAAGGTGAGGTATTAAGCGTTGCCCAAGCGGCGGGCGTCGGTTTATCGGCGACCGCGACGAGTTTAAGCATTATTAAACGTGGCGCCGGTGTTTGGATAGAACTGAATAGCCAGCCGTTATTCTCTATGCCGCAATATTTGCAAACAGCGATACGTGGGGAAATGGGGATGTCGGCGTGGGCGTCTTCAGGCGAAGCGGACGTATATATCGACGATGTAAATTATTCGACCTTGCCATGCACAACGCTGGCGATTAACGGAAATCCATCGGAAGCGGAACTACAGACTCTCGCCGATGCCGCAGCCAATTTGGAGGCGATCAATGTACCCGTTTATGAAATAAATGGGAGCGCAATGAGAGCGCTTCCGTTAGATCAAGATTTATTACGTGTAATCGCCCATCGTTATGCGTTATCTATAGTCGCAGATATCAAAGTAAATACACAAAATACCGATGCTGAAAATTACCAGGCATGGATGGATAAAGTCATCATTCAAATAACACCTCAAGAATGGCGGGGTCTGGCGTTGCGGGTTGATGTGGCGGATCAAACGAAATGGTCACCCGCGTGGGTTGCTACGCTTGAAAAATTGCGGCAGCGCGCCAAAGGAATAGGCAAGGTTGTTGAAATAAACGATTCCGATATGCTGAGAAAAAGTCAACAAAGCGCGATTTCCGGTATTTACTAAGAACTACGTCAATAAAGCCACATACCTGTCGGCGGGACGCCGTGAATACGTCCCTGTAGGCTTGACGGCGGCATCCCTGCCGCCGACACCCGCCGACAGGTATGTGGCTTTATTGACGACAACATTAGTAAGTTGGTTTTGTGCAAGTAATGTTTGCGGTGTTATTGTCCTTTTATGAGTAACGTATCGTGTTTTTAAGTCGAAATATTTACGTATCCATATTGGTCACTCTGGAGTTCGCGAGCTTGTCTGCGTACGCCCAATCGCGCGGCCAAGAGGCGGCGGATCAAGGTATTGCGCATCTGCGTGATAGTAAATTCGAACCCGCGATTGACGCGTTAAAAAAAGCGGTGGATTTAGACCCCGCGTTATTGGGCGCATGGGAGGCATTGGGTTTTGGGTATAAAGGTGCCGGGAAATTCGAGCAAGCGATCAAGTGTTGGCAGTTGGTATTAAAACTGGAGCCAAAGAAGATATCGCTAATTAACGAGATTGCGCGTACGTCGGTTCTGAATGGAGCGCTAGAAAAATCGATTGTTTTTTATAAAAAAAGTCTGGAGGCTAATTCCGAACAAAATGCAGTGCGTATGGAGTTGGCGGATATCTACGCCAGGCTCGGAAAAAACGCCGAGGCGATTAGGCTATATGTTGCGCTATACAGTCAAGTTGATTTTATGTTTAAGGCACTCGCCAACTGCGTCGATTTATTGGAAAAAGATGACAAAATCGATAAAGCTATTCATGAAATAGAATATGTTGGCAAAAAAACCGGCCTTCCATTAGAAATAAAAAGCCGATTGGCGACATTATATACTCGCCAAGGCGATCGGCGATATGAAAAAGTCGATTTTTCAGGCGCAATAATGGAATATAACAAGGCCCTTAAGGCGCAGCCGGATAACGTTCAGACGTTGGTGAATTTAGGTTGGGCGTATAGAAGGCTGGATCAGATAAAACCTGCCATTGATGCTTGGGATCGGTTGCTGAAAATTAATCAGGATGCCGTCAATGTACAGATATATGTTGCGGATGCCCATCATGATTTGGGTGATCGCGCGCGTTCTATATCCGGGTATACGCGTGCCTGGGACAAGGGTGACCGTATGCAAAGACGCAACATCGCGTATAAGTTGGCGCAAGAATATACGCTAGCAGGCAAACCCGAGCAGGTAAAAGATTGGCTCCTGCGGGCGATTGAGCTCTGCGACCAGGATAGTTCATGGCATCGACGCGTCGCCGCTACTTATGTTAGCGCGGGGTTGATTATAGAGGGCCTTTTACAGTATGAAGAAATACTTTCTTCTCCGGTTGGAAACAACGTAAAAGATTCGCTGGCATACCTTTATGCCGCGCTTGCCGCCCAGCAGTATAAAGCCCAGGACTACGCGAATTCTGTTATTTCCTTTCATAAGGCGCTGCGCTTAGACAACAAAAACAACCAATATCTACGTGATCTGGGGTGGGCCTATTGGCAATTGCAAGACTGGAATAAGTGCGAAAAAACCTGGCGGGAACTGGCAGACAATAACCCGCAAAAAGCGGATGCCCAGTCCCTTTTGACGCAGTTGTATTTGTATATTGAGCGCTATAGCGACGCCATCGGTTCCGCAAAAAGAAGTTTAGCCCTAAATGACAGTCAACCGGATGAATATTTGCGGTTGGCGAAGGCGATGTTATTGAGCAATCAATTTAAACCGGTGAAGGCGCTGGCTCTACAGATCGCCAATCGTTATCCGGACAACCAAGCTATTCAAATATTTTATGCTGAGACGCTCACCCGAATGCGGGAGTTTTCGGACGCCGCGCAACAGTGGTCGAAGCTCATTAAAACGTGTTCAGATCAAGAGCAAATTGCCGGATATCAAAAACGTTGGATGCTAGCTGCGTATGAAACAGGAGCCTACGACGAAGCCATTGCGGTAGCGAAACATTTGGCGAATACACCACATCCGTCAAAACAGGTTTTTAAATTTATTATCGACGACGCGATGGCATTAGAGAATTATGCTGAAGCGCGCCGGTGGCAGGAAAGACTGGTATATCGCTATCCAAGCGATAGCAACGCATGGCGCAATCTTTCTAATATCTTGACGAAAACAGGCGCGTGGCGTCAGGCAATCGACATTTTGTTGGATGCATTAGAGCGATTCCCGGATAATTTGCGACTATCCCTGGATTTAGGAGACCTCTATCTGGCGAACCAAGAACCGGACCGCGCATATAAAGTGTTTGAGGCGTTGTCGATAAATAAAAATAACTTAGTCGCCCATAACGGTAAGATACGCGCGCTGCTGGCGATGGGACGATATGAAGAAGCGGAAAAGGCGCTAAATGAAACGGATTTTAGCCACGCCAATAGTATCGATATGGTATTCAGTCGCGCTGAATTGAAGGTGGCGTCAAATGATCTCGCGGCGGCAGAAGGATATCTCGAAACACTAACCAACGTCCCAAAGGGGGCTGTTTACGTTCCGGTTTTGCTTTACCATGGTATAAGCAATGGAAGGCGCAGCCGTAATATATTGTTGGAGACCTTTTCAGACCAAATGCGCGCGCTTGCTGCTGAAGGTTATGAACCTATTACCATGTTGCAATTATCGGACTACGTGGACGGGAAAGCGAACCTGCCCAATAAACCGATTATTATAACGTTTGACGACGCCAGATTGGATTCATTTAGATTTGCCGATCCTGTTCTTAAAAAATATAATCTGAAGGCGACGATGTTCGTGCCCACTGAATACCCTATAGATGACCATCCATTTTTTGCAGATTGGAATATATTGCGACAATATAGCAACAGCGGTCGATGGGATATACAAAGTCACGGTCACTTTGGACATCGTATGGTGCGTGTAAATCGCGAGGGCGATCGCGGCGGCTTTTTGGTCAATAAGGAGTGGCTGGAAGATTCAAAACGATATGAAACTTTAGAGGAATATGAAAAGCGTATCAAGGATGAGTACGATATAAGTGTACGTCAAATTAAGTCGCATCTTGGCTATGAACCGGTTGCGTTCGCGTTTCCATTTTCCTTGAATGGAGATGATGGAGTAAGTAACGTAGAGGATGCCTCGACTATCAATGAGCGGTACTTATTTAAGCATTTCAGATTCGGGTTCATTCAAGAAGGTAGCGGATATAATCTTGTAACAAGCGGCGACGCAACGCCACGCATTTTTCGAAGAACAGAGGTTCAAAAACAGTGGTCGGGTGATGAATTGATACGGCATCTAACGCTTAAGCACCCAGTCGTTCAAGGCCGGTTATCGCTGGCAAAAGCCTATATGTGGTCTGGTAGAATTTCCAAAGCTCGGCGGCTGTTTGAAGATCTCAGCGGTGAAGGCTCTTGGAAAAAACAAGAGTCTTCTTATTATTTGGCCTCGCTGGAATATGATTTACAACGTTACCGTTCGGCGCAACAAGCGCTCGAGTCTTCCAATGAAGATAGGCGCATAGTTCCTAGTGGCGGCGCTGATCGTAGTGATTTGCAAAATAAAATATATTGGAGGATAAATCCCCGGTTTCAGATGAACAGTCTAATTACTCAGGACTCTAACGCACGCAAAACACGTCTCTACGATATCACCTATCGTCATCCGCTGACCTTGCCTGTCGATTATTGGGTAAATATCGGCAATATGGTGTTGCAAGAAAATTCCGGCGCGGAGTTGCGGACACAGCAAGCTGCGTTAGGTCTGGGTACCGACGTACTGAGTAATATGTATGTATCCTGGTGGGCCCGCGCTAGACGTTCCCTTAATCTGCCGGACACCACAAATGCGTGGGCAAATATTATTTTTCGGCATGACGGCGCATTGGTTCGCGGGTATACCATGCTGGAGGATATAGACACGTATGCGGCGCGGCTGCAACGGGTGCAATCCAGGGGCGTAGGGATGACCTATCGCCAAGTATATAACACCGCATGGTCTACCGAAATAAATGGCGAGGTGGCTAGTTTAAGTGACGGTAATCAACGCTACAATGCTAAAGGCACTATTCTATATCGATTGCCTTCCGCACGACTGTGGCGTATAGGAAGTGAGGCGAACTTCGCGGATGCTAAATATGACATGATTGATAATCAAAACGCACCATACTATGCGCAAAAAAATATTCGATCAATACAAGGCGTGCTAATGTATGAAAATCGTAGCGGTAGGTATTTACACATGGGGTTTGAAATGTCGGCAGGATTGGCGCAAGGAGCGCATTTTCAAAATGGAATTATTGGACGAGGGATTTTTGATGTCACGATAGAATGGTTTAGACGCGTTAGAACCGGGGCCAATGCCGAATATTATCACGGTACCGATTATAGAAGTGTGCGCGCAGGTGTGGTCGTGGAGGCTAGATTTTAGCGCATTTACTAACGTAGTTCTTAGTAAGCGGAAAATCATTTTTTCGTCTTCAAATAGCGGTTGAGCTCAATCGGTAATTGGGGGTCTTCCCTACCCAGGCTCCAGAACATTATATTTGTATATCCTAAGGCGTGGATGGTCTTTATTTTCGTCAAAATGGAAATGCTATCCTCGTAGTATGCGGTAAATTGCTTGCCGTTTTCTTTGTACTTGATGTAGGGGACATTAGAAACGTCCGCGCGAAAACTCTTGGCGTTCGTATTGTTATGTAATATATTCACTTCATCAAATTGAATACCGCGCGTCTGTTCCCCTTCCCAAACTATGCCGCTAAGTTTTAATATCGGAATAATTTTATTTTTTTGACATGTAGTTTCGGCGTATTGTAACACCGAGCTTATCCATTCTGGAGTGGCGATGGGTCCGGCGCCTGTTTTGCCGCTAAATTGATTATAAAGCATAATTTGCAAGCGATCCGTCACTTCACATAATTCTCTCCAGTTCATCGCGCCAGCGCCGTTCCAGGCAACGTCTTTGCTTTTGGGCTGCACGGATAACGAGAGTAAAAGTTTATTGCGGTGTAAAGCGCGCGCCAGTTCTCTAGAAAATTCTGTAAAATAACCACGGTCAGCGATGGAGAGATTTTCATAATCTATATCTATGCCCCGTAAACCAAGCAACCGCGCTAAGTCAACTATGTCGTTAATATGACGCGTTCTTTTGTCGCTATCGGCAAGTAAGGAATGAACGATATGCGGGTCCTTCAGTTGCGTTTGACCTGTTGTCGTCGCCGATACATCGTTTACTATAGTAAGCCAATAGCGTGAATTGGAATTTCCAGTTGAGCGCGCTTCTAATATATTCGTGAGCTTAGGGTTTGCAAATGCAATCTCACCTTTGTCCGTGAGCTGCGCGGCGAAGTAAAATACATCAAATAAATTTTCATAGGCGCGCATCGCATGGTGACCGTTAGGCAAGTCCCAGTAGGTTAGCCACGCGCCGATTTTTAACAAGCCCGGATCGTCACCTTCCCTAGCCTCAATTGTGCCAGCAGAAAATATAGTACAAACAAGAATTACGCAACCGCATAGCCTACGGAGGATGGTGTCCATAACGACTAGTAGACTAAAAAGAGGTTGAGGCGCATATTCATGCCTTGTTGTTTTTTTGAGTGTGATATTGTACGACGACATTATAATCTTCAAATATCGCCCACAACAGAAACAGATATCCGGCCGCTGCAAGCGGTCTCGATAGCCATAATCCCGCCATAATCGCCGTGACGCCTGCCAATGTGTAAATCAACGGCCTGTTAAAACGATGTGTACGATAGCTGCTATAGACACCTATTGTCACTACCCCTAAAGTGAAGATCAGTGCGGGTATAAGTAACGCATCATTCAATAAATATTCCGCGCCTTGTGTGCGCACATAAACAATAACCGGTGCAACGCTAAAGGCGATGGCCCCTATGATCGCGCAAAAAAAATATCCCGTAAACTGAATAAAAAAATTCATCCCGCCACCCTCGCCTCGATATTCGAATATTTCGATGCGGGTGATTATAACCTTAAAGGACTACAAGGGGAAATGGCACGCGACTTTATGCCCTGAGGCGCAATCTTGTAACGTTGGGGACTGCTGAGTACATGCTTGGGGTTGCCCTTTTTCGGCAAACACGGGGCACCGTGGGGCGAAACGACAGCCCTTGTCTTCCTCCGTAAAATCAAACACATCCCATGCCGCACCGGCCTTGGCATTGTGTTGTTGCACCTTGAGCGCGGCGGCGCTTTGTTTGACATGCAGGGATGACCACAGGATTTCAGTATACGGATGACGCGGGTGTTGCGCGACTTTTTTGGCGTCGCCGATTTCAACGATACGCCCCAGATACATTACCGCCACGCGATGGCTGACCAGTTCCATTAAGCGCAAATCGTGCGTAATAAACAGATATGACAAACCTAATTGTTTTTGCAAATCCACCATCAAATTGATCACCTGCGCTTGTATCGAGACATCGAGTGCGCTTGTGGGCTCGTCGGCGACGATAAATTTCGGGTTTACCGATAGCGTGCGGGCGATGCCGACGCGGCGTTTTTCACCGCCCGATAATTCCGATGGAAAATTGGACAGTTTGTTTTTTTTCAGATTGACCATTTCCAGCAATTCGTACATGCGTGCGGTGACGGCACTGTCATCTAAATGTTTGTTGTGGATTTTGATGGTCTCGCCGAGTATTTGGCCGATGCGCATTTTTGGATTCAATGCCGCGTCCAAATCTTGGAATATCATTTGGATCTTAGAACGCATAGGCCTGAATTCACGATTCGACATCGGTACTATGTCAATGCCATCATAAACAATATTGCCCGAGCTGGGTTGAGAAAGCTTCAAAATCAGCTTACCGGTAGTCGTTTTTCCACACCCCGACTCGCCGACTAAACCTAAGGTTTCATGAGTATTCACGTCAAAACTGACGCCGTCCACTGCGGGTATGGTCTGGCGTTGCATGAACGACATCAAACCCTTGCCCTGTATAAAATGCTTCTTTAAGTCAGTGACTTTTAATATGGCGTCGCCCATATCCATACTCCTGAATCGCTCTCGTTAGCCACGCGCCTAAACACCTGCAAAATGCCAACATCTGATCTTGTGCCCGTCAGAGACGGTTGCCAACGGGGGTTCTTCATTGAGGCACATCTTTTCTATAGACTTATTAATGCGTTGACAGCGCGATGCGAAACGACAACCACGTGGAACGTTTATCGTGTCTAATACTTCGCCGTCGATAGAATTTAAATGCCCTTGGCTAGACATATTGTCCTCCCTGGGTATAGATTTTAACAACGCCTCGGTATAAGGATGCGATTTTCCATCCGCGTGATCGATCACGGCTTGCGCAGGGCCGGATTCCATGACACGCCCGCCATACATCACGGCGATTTTATTCGACAGCCGCCCTATTACACCCATATCATGGCTGATCAGCACGATGGTCACCCCGGTTTGGGCGCGCAATTCTTCCAATAAATCGGCAATGCGTGCTTGTATCGTCGCATCCAACCCGGTGGTGGGTTCATCGGCGATGAGCAATTTCGCCTCCGATGACAAGGCGGTCGCGATCATCGCACGCTGACACATACCACCGGAAAGTCCGTAGGGATAGTTGTAAAAACGCAGTTGGGGTGAATCTATTTTAACGCGTTCCAACCAGTATAAGGCGCGCTCTTTGGCCTCTTTGCGACTTTTATATTGCGTGTGGCGTGTAATGTTCTCGACAATTTGGTGGCCGATGGTGAAAAACGGATTCATCGCCGATTTAGGATTTTGAAAAATCATGGCGATTTCTTTGCCGCGTATGCCTAGCATGTTTTTTTCTAATCTGCGTTGCCATGCCAAATCCGTTTTTTCTACGCTCATGATACGTCCATCGTTTTTAGACACTTGCACATGATCCTGTAAACCCGCCAGCAGATTAATACGCGCCTGTTCTTGCTGATACCACACCTGACCGGTAATGATACCAGGCCGCGCCGCAATGAGCCCCATGATGGACAGCATGCTGACGCTCTTGCCGCTACCGCTTTCGCCAACAATGCCTAAGGTGTCGCCTTTGTTTACCTCCAAATCTACGCCGTCTACGGAGCGTATAAAGGCCTGTTTGGTGCGCGAATAAAAATAGGTGCGTAGTTCTTCAATTTTCAACAACGGGGAATTGTTCATGATTGGCGCTTCCCTTCTAGCATATTATTTAGACCGTCACCTAACAAATAGAAGCCTAACACGGTGAACATGATCGCCATGGCCGGGATGGTAGACGACCACAATTGGCCTTGTAATAAATAATTCGCGCCTTGTTGCACCATGTTGCCCCACGAAGGCGTGGGCTCCTGAACGCCGAATCCCAAATAACTCAAGGCGCTTTCCAACAAGATGGCCTCGCCCATGCCTAAAGTGGCTTGAATAATCAAATAACTTCTACAGTTGAACCATAGGATATGTTTGAAAATTATTCTCGCATCCGGAATGCCCAACGCGATTGCAGACTCCACAAAGTTTTTTTGGCGCAACATGGATATTTTTCCTTTTATCAGTTGCGACACCAGCGGCGCGTTTGTGACACCCAATACCATCATGATGTAATAGATATCGGGTTTAAAAGCGGCAACCACCAGCAACATCAATATCAAACGCGGAAACGAATCTATAATATTCGTAATATAAGTGACTACCGTTTCATATTTGTTCCCATAATAGCCGCTCAAAATACCGAATATTCCACCGAGCAGGATGGCCACCGCAATGTACATCAAACCGGGAACGAAATACGCTTTGATGACGAGTATTAAGCGGGGCAGCGTGTCGCGGCCCATGAAATCCGTGCCCAATAAATGGCCCGGAGCGCCCGGACCCGCGAGCATTAGCTCTAACTGCATTTCCTCGGGGTCATGCGGCAACCATCCGAATATCGCCATCAAATAGGCGCAGACCACCATTAACAATATAACGATGCCGTATACGACATAGGCAATATCGCGTTTATCCGTGCGCTGCAAAATGCTGAGCTCGGAATACTCGCTGACGGTTGTTTGCGTTTGCGCATATTGGGTCATTCGCCGTTACCTTTTAGCTCGTCTTGGTTTCTTGAGAGGCGCGTGGATTGACTATTACGTATAGTGTTTTTTGAAGTAAACTTGTCAATCGCACGATCAAGGCCGTGACCAAGGTGATACACATGATCACAGGGTAGTCACGATCTTGGGCCGCTTGCCAGGCCATACGTCCTATGCCCGGCCAATTGAAGATTTGTTCTACGATGATGGCGCCGCCAATCACAAAAGGTATTTTCGATGCGATCATTTCGCTCACCGGGATAATCAATGCCTCGGTCAGCGCGTGTTTCCACACCGATACGCCCTTCGCGCGCGCCGTTCTGACATAATCTTCGCTGAATACACGCGATATCTCGTCGCGCAAAAAACGTACGGTCTCACTGATAATGCCGCTACCCAGTCCAAGCATAAATACCGGCAACATCATTTGTGTGAAATTCATAGACTCGCCCGTTGCGAGGCCTATAGGCAGGGTGTTAAAAAATCGTGTGTAGATATAAATGACGATGTAGGCAGACCAAAATAGCGGTACCGCCGAGGTTGTATACGCAAACATCATCAGTACCCAACCGAGCCTATCTGTGCCGCGCTTGGCGAGATAAATGGCGATTGGTAACGCGATCATTAATGAAAAAAACATGGCCCCAAAGGTCAGATAAAAGGTATTTTTAGCCAGTTTTGTCACCTCACCGAGCACGGGTTGCCCCGAACGCAAAGAAGTGCCAAAATCGCCGTTAAATAATTTAACCAACCATGACCAATATTGGCCGTACCAGGTGTTTGAAATACCTAAATTCCGCATCATTTCTTCACGCTGCGCGTCAGACAGAACTTGCCCGCCGAACACGGCCGCCAGTGGATCGCCTGGCGCGGAATATAACACCGCGAATACCACCAAGCTGACGCCGATTAATAAGAAAAAGGTGACATATAGCTCACGGGTGAGATATAGAACAACGGGCTTTGCAGATCTCGACACCATCATTTGTGTGACCATCAACCTCTTTAGGCGACACCCAAACCGGCGTATAGCCGATCTGCGTGTCGAGATAGAATCGGTGTATGTTTAGATTTTACTTTCGTCGCCTGAGATAAACCAACTGCTTGCATAGGGAAAAAATTTATACGGATGTATCGATACGTGACGTACTTTTTTATGGTAGGCGGAATAATTTGTAAGCGTCCATAAAAAGGTGTAGGGGGCTTCGTCGGCCAACACTTCGTGCAGTTTGCGATAAATCGTGCGACGTTTTTCGTGGTCTAGCGTTAACTTGCTCTCAACGATCAGACCATCGACTTCAGGACTGGTATAGCCGCCGAAGTTGTTTTTCCAGGCACCGATTTCCGCTGAGTGGAACAACGAAGAGATATCCGCAGAATCGTCAAATACCCACGACGCGAAAATGATATCAAAGTCATGTTGCGCAAAAATGGATTCTTTCCATGCTTGCCATTCCATAAAGCTGACCTGCACATCGGCGCCGACGCTTTTTAAATAATTTTTGAAGGCCAAGACCACACGTTTGACCGCTTCATTTTCCTTTTCAATGGGCACTTTCAAAGTCAGCGCAAGTTTCTTACCGCCTTTTTCGAGTATGCCATCGCTGCCGGCTTGAAATCCGGCCTCTTTTAGCAATTCCGCCGCTTTGGCCTTATCAAAGGGTTGTGGCTTTACATCTAAATTATATGCCCAACTGCCTGGGGCGAACGGGCCGGAAATGACCGTGCCTTGGCCGTTGAAAAAGGATTTCAGCATTTCGTCGCGGTTAATCGCCAGCGTGAAGGCCTTGCGCACGCGCGCGTCGTTGAGCATTGGGTTGCGAACATTGTAACCAAAAAAGGCATACGACAAGGCATTGTAGGGTTGCAATACAAAGCGTTTATCACCTTGCAATTCCGGCAAGTTGCGCGGGTTTACCGTCACGATCATGTCGATGGCGTTGAAAGTCAAGGCCTGCATCATAATGTTTTGATCGGCAAACGGTTTGGCGACAAATTGCGCGATATTGGCCTTGGCCCCGAAGTAATTGGGGTTGGCGATCAACACCACCTCTTGATTCGCGGTGACCTCTTTAAGCATATAGGGGCCGGTGCCTATAGGCCGTTGCACGAACGGGTCTTCGCGCGTCAAATAGTTCGTATTGTTCGGTCCATGTTTCGGAATAATTTTAAACGTAAATTTCGCGAGCGCATTAAGTATGGGTCGCTTAAGCACGAATTTAACCGTATAGTTGTCGATTTTTTCTACCGTATCTATGAATTCATAGCGTACCTTCAACGGTGTGATCGTCTTTGGATGGGCCATAATTTTAAATGTGAAAACGACATCTTCGGCGGTGAACGGCTGCGGCTCGTCGGCCCCCTTAGGATGCCACTTGGCATTTTTTCGCAGATAGAAAGTATAGTTTTTACCTTCCTTATCGACTTCCCACTTTTCGGCTAAATCAGGAACGATTTCTTGCTTTTCGTTAATACCTACCAGTCCGTTGAAAATCAGTTCGGTCAGACGTAGTGCGATCATATCATTACTGGTAATGGGATCGATAGTCGCCGGGCGACCGTATTCTCCATAACCTAGCGTGCCACCAACGCGGTCTTGTTCCGCGTTCACGGCGTTGACGGTTGCTGCTATAAATATAAATGTTGCTAACTTAAGTCTGTTCATACGGGCCTCTCACTAAACAATTGACTAAAATATCTTTACATCACCAGCGCTCTTTTGTTCTACCGAATAAATCCCTTGCACCGCGTCTTGCACAATGCGTACTGCGGGATAGTATTTAGACATCTCAAAATATATCTCAAGATGTTCGGAGAAACTCTTGGTGCTCCTATACGCCTCTGCCAAGCTCGTCAGCATCAAAGGATCATTGTATTCAATTTTATTTTTATTCGCTTTATCGCGCGCCATTTCTAATAGTGCGATGGCCTTGCCGTGTTTATTGGTTAATTCAAATAATTTTCCCAGTTCTGAAAAAAGCGCCTTCCCTCTCTTGGAGTCCGCCACATCCACCTTCGATGAGGCGAGTTGCATAAATTTTTCACACTTTCCACCGACTATGGAACACCCCCAAGCGATATCCGACAATAGTTCCAGTTTATCCGCCGACGCCGAGGCCAATTCAATCGCGGCGCTGTCTACATCCCCGCCTGTGGGCGTTTTTAGGCGCGAAAATTTCAATAGCACGGCACCCCGCTCGTCTACTCTAGGCGGCAATTTTCCTTTACCTACGATACCATCTAATATCTTGGCGGCACCCGCGTAATCTCCCTCCAAGAAGGATCGCTCGCCACTAAGATATGAACCCAATGCGTTATATTTTCCGCCGCCGCTCAATTTTGCCACATAAAATTTGAAAGCTGCGGAATATAAACTAGATAGGCTACTCAACGAAGCCGGTGTGTAAAAATATATCTTGCGCCCGTCTTTACTTTCTTCTTTCAACCAGGGTTTGGACAGATCGATTCGGGTGACGAATTTAAGCGCTTCTTCTATTTTTCCTTGCTCCGCCAGCAATATAATATAGTCTGCCACGCCACTGGCGCTGGCGTCTTTTAATACTTTATCCGGTGTGATTGCGGCTCTGTTGAGAGTCGCATCGACGACTTGCTTTTGTCGCCCATTGGAATAGGATATGCGGGCCGCCGCTAATGTCGCATCTAAGGTCGCAGTACCTTTGGCGAATAAATCATTGGCTTTGATAAGCCTGCCGGATCGGCATGCGGTGTCGATGACTCCGCTTAGGGACGTAATGGATTTTTCCTGATTCCCGCCCATTTTAGACAGCGCGGCCAGCGCTGACTTACAGTCGCCTTTTTCATAGGCCAACATGGCGGCGGCGAGTGGCGCGTATTTGCTTTTATTTTTAGATTTGTCTTTCAAAAGTAAATTTAGATAATCCGTCTGCGCTTCCACGGCGCCTAGGTAAAATTGTTTGTATAAAATGGCGTTGTTGTGAAAGATGCTTGCTAGCGTAAACATTGCGGCGTCCCGAGCGCTCGCGTCTATCGTTCCGATGTTGCTATAGAGTTCACGCCAGGCCTCATCGTAGCGACGCAGCTCCATGGATTTTGTCGCCTTCGTCATGCTGTCGGTGCCTGCGGCAGGCACCACGCCGGTAAGCGTGGTCAACACTAGCGCGGTCAGTAAACGATATTTATTCATAGTTCTCCCAGCTTATCTAACGGCAGTTTCATTACAAACACACGATCCCACTGATCCACTTGTGCGCGAAATGCAATCATGTTTTGTTTGGAAATACTTACATCGTGATTCATTTTTGTAGAGGTGATAATTTTCTTGACTTTTTTTCCGCGTATATCGGCAATAAATATTGGATTGTAATCTTCTTTTACATCTTTAATATATACGATATGTTGACCATCCGCTAACCACGCCGGACCTCTTTCTATGTCTGGTATAACATGTGTGGCGACGATATTGCCGGCCAATTTGTCGCCCTCAAGCGCATCGGATCCATCCGCTTTCACTACCGCGAGCGACCAAATTTTTATATCGCTTTCTTTGTTATAGTTGGTATAGAAGGCGATATATTGCCCGTCCGGCGACCAGGTGGGCCTTAAATCATCATAAGACCATCGTGTCAAAGGTGTTTCTATCGGTGAATTTTCCGCATTTATATTCATCACCATGATGTCATGATTTTCATTATCGCCGCGCATATAGGTCAAGCGAGTCCCATCGGGAGACCACATCGGGTATAAATGAGTCTGGTCGGTATTGGTGAGTTGCTTAACCACTCGCGTGGCTAGGTTCATCCAATTTATTTGCGCGCCACCGGTACGACCGGATACAAAAGCGATTTGTACATGCGGTGGCGACCAATCGGGCATGCCGTCTTTTTCTTTTGTTTCGGTCAGACGCGTGACCCCGCTGTCGTTTAAATCACCAAGATAGAGATCGTAATTACCTTCACCTGCATTGCTCATAAACACGAAGTGCTTGTCGTCGCTAGACCACGTTAAACCGGCGTTATAGCTTACGCTTTCCTCCAATCCGGGGATTAGCATCGCGAGACCTTGAGCGTTGTCTTCCAGTTGATAATATATTTTTTTAATTGGTTTAAAGTCCGCTGTTTTTAATATGACAATCTCTTTCTTACTCTGCTCATTGCGTTCTATCGCCAGCATGTTGCCGCTTGCAGACCACGATGGATTGGTGTCGTTGACCCCACTGTTTTCGACGGGAATCAGCTTCATTTCCAGCGGCATAATGCTATCTACAGGCGGTTGCAGAGCAGCCGCAGGAGGTGTATCAACCATGATGGGTACCACGGTTGATAGTGCATTAGCGTCGGTCTTCGAATGCGCTTCTTCTGCATTGAGTGTATTAAACCTCAGCACATTGGATAGCGCTAGCGTAGTCATTAATGCTGCGATCACAAACCGCTGGCTGTTCATCGTCTTCCTCTAAGATTGCCCTTGCACTTGGTTCCAATAACGTTGCGCGGTTTGGCGACTTTGTTCATAGTCCTTATTACCTTCCAAACTCTTGGGGAAGAAATCGAAATATTCGCGCCACGCCATATCGGCATCGTGCAGCAATTGTTTGCGCTTGGTTACCATATATAATTTGTAATACGATAAGGCGTAGTAGTAATACGTGTCATGTAACGCAACATCGTAACTTTCAGCCGGGAAAAACCGCGAATTTTCCTTTGCCTTTTTGATAGCCTGTATGGCCTTGGCGATGTATTTAGCGGCGCCTTCAGGGTCATTGTGTATAACTAATTCAGCCTTTTCGTAGTATGCGCGACCCATGTTGGTATACAGCACTGAAAATTGCTTCAACACAAGTTCTTTGATTTCGGGTATAGCCGCTACCGTCTCGAATTCAGCTAACGCGGCATCCGGGTCATTTTTTTCATCCAGATAGAGTTGGGCTAGGCGGTTGTGCGCCTGGGCGTAATCGGGATGGTCTTTGTGCGCGCTTTTGTACGCTGCGATGGCCTCGTCAACCTTGCCTGCGGTTTCGGCGCGATCACCGATTTTCAAAAAATCTTTGTATATAGAAATCTTGTTGCTGCCGGTGTAATTCATGTCCTTTTTATCAAAGGCGACCACTTGTTCCCAATCGCGATAGTCTTGGCCGTAGGCCAAGGTTAAGGTATGGAACCCTACCAAAACATTAATTCCTTTGGTCTCAGGGGTTTTACCGACTTCAACACCATCGACAAATATTTTTGCGCCCGTGGGCTCGGTTTCCACCTTTAAAACAGAAGAGTAGGAATTTAACGCGAATTCCTTGTTTTCGCCCTTCTTTTCCGCTTTCAGCGTCTGGGATAGTTGTTCGTAACCCGCTTTATATAAGGTCAAATCGTATTTTTTTCCGAGCTTTATCGCCATTTTCAACTGGCCGTTTTTGTCGGTGGTGCCCAGCCATTTTTTTTCTACATACACGTTTACGCCACGCACCGGGGCGACATCGCCGCTGACGCCTCCTTTCACGGTCAATTGAATTTCGTCGCCATCTATACCCGCGCCATTTTGTCGTATAATGCGGGCGCCCATGAGAGTGTCGCCACTTTCGGAAATATTATTGATCTCGACGGTGGAGTGTTCGCGTGAGTTGCTTTTAACCTTCACGCTGCCAACGTCTTTGTAAGATGAAATCTTGCCGTCTTTGCCGAATTGCGGAAGTGCGACGGTAAACTCGGCGTTCCTATCGATGTCAAATGGCCGCGTACCTAGGTTGATGACCAATCTATCATCGTCTTTTCCGGTGATGCGCCCTTCAAACGGAAATTTGTCTATCATATCTACCGCGATTTCCTTGGCTGCGCGGTCAACCTTCTTGGCGCTGCTGGCGTCCGCTAAATGGCTGGACACCAATTTTCCATCCATGTCATATACCTTGGCCTCAAACATTATCCCCTCGTCTTTAGTTTTTGAAATGCTGCCGACGAGCAAATACTCCAGGGTCTGTTGCGCGAGCGTGTTGCGCCAACCTTTGGTGGTCATTTTTTCCAGCGTCAATTTGGCGGATTTCATCGCGCCATTGATCACATCATCCGGCACGATGATAAATGATTCTTGTTTTTGAATATTAGAAATTAGCTCTTTTTGAGCGGTTTCCACCAATGCGCCTATATCTTCACCGGCGGTATTGGCGCCAATTCTGGTGACGCCAATGCGGGGCAAATCGGCGCGCATGGAGAACAGGTGCGTGGTAAACTGTTTGTTGCCATTTAGCGTGATTTCTGTGGCGGATTTCGCTGAGACATACCCTGTCGCGCTAACATCGAGCTTAATTTTTTTTCCGGGTGCGCCATCGTAGTTGTAACGATATTCGCCATCTTTATTGGTATTGCCTACTTTAGATCCATCTATGGTCACGATGGCGTCTTTTAGCGAAACCGAAGCATTCAGTTGTTCGGTGAACACTTTTACCTTCACCGTTAATACTTTATTGAGACCCGCTTCTAATTGTTTTCCGGGCTCCGGTTTGATCGCCAGCTTCCAAGTGGAAAAGCCTTCTTTAGTCACCGATAGGGTTACTTGCTTAGCCGAAGACTCGTCGTACTGGTAGACGTATTCGCCTTTGTTATTAGTGTTACCTACAGCGACTCCATTAACGCTTAATGCGGCTTTTTCCAGGGGCTTTCCTTCATTCTTGGCGACCACCATCATAAATGGCGAGCCTTCCAATTTCACGTTGAACAAATATTTTTTCTCTTTATTTTCTTCAGAAACAATGAATGAGCGTTCCCACGGCTGAATGAAAAATCCTTTGAGATCTTTTTTAACGGTGACGGCCACTTTGGTGTTTCGCAGGCGTTGTACCTTTGCAAGCGCATGTCCCTGTGCATCGGTTTTCCCGATTTCTTGTCCATCGGCGAGTATGACCGCATCGGCCAATGGCTTGTCTTTTAAATTTGCCGTAATATCAATGGCGACTTCAACGGGTTTATCCGCGCATGCTACCGCCACCATGCTCAGTGCGGTAATGAAAGCTAGTTTATATATACGAACCATGGCCTTTCCTCCTGTCCCAAATTCATTTTTACATCATAGGTGCTTGAATATTCACTTCACCGGGGTTGATAATCTTGTCTTCATCGCTATTCGCGCCTTTGATCGAGCGGGATTTTCCTTCGGGTATTTTTTTCAGATGTATTTCGACTTGGCGCGATGAAAAACGCCCTATCTCAACCGTTTGTGTCGCGGTTTGATATCCGATGCGCGATACCTCAATCTTATAAGTGCCAGGCACCAATTTATCTTTCTCGGAAATAAATTGCCCTATTTCATCGGTTTTTACTGCGTGGGAAGCGTTTTCCAGCGCGGCGGTCGTATTAATCATATTGATAACGATATCTTTTGGCTTCTCGCGCGTGACAGGTTGATTATTCATATCGACCAGTTTGACCATACCGCTGATCTTGGCAGAGCAGCCCGCAGCGGTAATGATGCTTAGGCTAGTAATTAGGCACAGACTCAGTGTGTTACGCATCGCATTTCTCCATAAATCTTTGTAGAAGGTGGCCACCCCGATGTTTCATAGACCCTGTTATCGGCAGGTGGAGCGATAAAATTGAGGTCGTATTTTGAAAATTTGACACATATAGCTCCCTGATTTGTCACCAATTAGAGACAGTAACCCGCGAAGGTAGCTTTCAACCAATATTGGCCGTGTCGAGTACTATTGGCGAGATGTATGGCCGGTTCTTGATTCTTTAACTCAACCAAACCGCGTGACATGTGCTTGTTGCACATCGCAGACCAAAAAACGCTTATAATTCCTAAAATATGAATTGGCGTTGAGTCGGCTAGAAATTTTTTTAATGCCCCACGCGCAGGCACTGAGCCGCGATGTGTAAGCGATACAGTCATTGCGCAAATTT
Source organism: Gammaproteobacteria bacterium (assembly GCA_919902765.1). GTDB lineage: Bacteria > Pseudomonadota > Gammaproteobacteria > S012-40 > S012-40 > CAKKRP01. Next base: position 61,237 of record CAKKRP010000043.1, read on the forward strand.
GCAGCGCATAAGACGTGATTTAATAGCCAATTTACCGACAATATGCCATCTTATTGGCGTCGGTGGGTTGTCCAGCGCACAGTGCGATCCCCAATAAATGGGGCTAGAAATAGATGAAGATAGCCCAGGTAGGCGAAAACTGGTAAACTTGGCCCGTACATCATATTATTTGACTTTATTCATGCTTGAACAAAAATCTGAAGCGTTCCAAGACATTTTTTGCCCTATACTGCCCCAAGGAAAGGACCTTTTTTGCGGAAACCTGCACGGCGCCGCGAAAGGGATGTTGCTGGCGAATTTGGCGCATAAATACGATGGGATAATTGTGGTATTCACCCAGGATACCCCTGAGGCCTATCAACTGGAAAACGAGCTGCGTTTTTTCCTGGGTAAGGAACGCCAGAATTCAATTCTCAATTTTCCGGATTGGGAGACCTTGCCCTACGATATTTTCTCGCCCTTCCAAGATATCGTTTCGCAACGACTATTGACCTTGTATCGCCTGCCGAAATTGACACGCGGCATATTGCTGGTGCCGGTGGCGACTGCGATGCAAAGAATCGCCCCACAGGCCTATATCGACCAGCATACATTTGACATGCGCGTGGGAGATCGCGCCGATTTAGACGCTATGCGCAAACGTTTGGAAAATGGCGGTTATCGCTATGTTTCTCAGGTCTTAGAACATGGCGATTTCTCCGTACGCGGTTCTTTGTTAGATCTATTTCCTATGGGTAGCGACGTGCCTTATCGCATCGATTTGCTTGATGACGAGGTGGAATCGATACGCGTTTTTGACCCGGAAAATCAACGCACTGTGGGCAAAGTAGACGTGATCCAATTGCTGCCCGCACATGAATTTCCGTCCGATCAAGAGGCCATTGCGCGGTTTCGACAGCGCTATCGTGAGGTGGTGGAAGGCGATCCTCAGCGTAGCGAAATTTATCGCGAAGTCAGCCAAGGGCGCTTCCCCCCGGGTATTGAATATTATTTGCCGCTATTTTTTGAAAATACCGCCACCCTTTTTGATTTTTTACCCACCAAGACGTTGTTGGTTGCCACGGATGGCAGTATCGATTCGGCCGATATTTTTTGGCGGGATATTGAACATCGTTACGATCAACTCAGACACAATATCGAACGGCCTCTGTTAACGCCGGAGTTATTATTTGTCGCGCCGGCGGCATTAAAAGAAATTTTGGCACGCACGCCGATTATGCACCTACAGAATTATAACCAAATCGACCGGCCAGATGCCTGCACGCTGAATTTTGAAACCGCTATCGTACCCGCGTTGGAGTTTTCCGCGCGCGATGAGGTTGCCACTAATGGCCTGGAAAAATTTGCTAAAGCCTATACCGGGCGGATACTCATTACTGCGGAATCCGAAGGCCGCCGTGAATTGATACGTGAGATGTTGAGCCATGCCGGCATGGCTCCCGTGATTGTCAATCATTGGTCCGAATTTTTACGCGGCAACTATCCATTGGGATTGGCCATAGCGCCGTTAGAAACCGGTGTCATGCTGACCCACCCGGCGCTTACGGTGATTGCCGAGCCGCAACTGTTTGGCAGTCGTATCCAACAAAAACGCCGCCGTTCGCGGTCGCAACGCGATGCCGAGGCAATCGTACGCGAGCTGACCGATTTGGTCATAGGCTCGCCAGTGGTACACGAAGATTATGGCGTAGGCCGCTATTTAGGCTTGCAAAAATTACCTGTAAATGGCGAAGACATGGAGTTTCTCGCCTTGCAATATGCCGGTAGCGATAAACTTTATGTGCCGGTGTCATCGTTGCATTTAATTAGTCGTTACATGGGCGCGAATGCGGATACCGTGCCGTTGCATAAACTTGGCACGGATCAATGGCAGCGCGCCAAACGCAAGGCCACCGAAAAGGCCAGAGACGTTGCAGCGGAATTATTGGATATTTATGCGCGACGCGAGGCCGCGAAGGGCCTGCGATTTACGTCAAATGAACGAGAATATCTCGGTTTTGCAGCGTCGTTTCCCTATGAAGAAACGCCGGATCAACAAAGCGCCATCGAAGCAACCTTGCAGGATCTCGCCTCCGGGCGGCCGATGGATCGTGTGGTCTGCGGCGACGTGGGCTTCGGTAAAACTGAAGTTGCGATGCGCGCGGCGTTTGTGGTTGCCAACGGCGGTAAACAAGTCGCCGTGTTAGTGCCTACGACCCTGCTTGCGCAACAACACTATCAAAATTTTGTGGATCGCTTTGCGCAATGGCCGTTTCGTATCGAAGTGTTATCGAGATTTCGTTCTAAAGCGGAACAAACGACCGTTTTAAAGGCGCTTGAGCAAGGTAAAGCGGATATCTTGATCGCGACCCATAAATTGATACAAGATGATATTAAATTTAAAGATTTGGGCCTCTTAATCGTCGATGAAGAACATCGTTTTGGCGTACGTCAAAAGGAAAAATTAAAGGCCTTGCGCACACACGTGGCGATACTGACGCTCACCGCCACCCCTATCCCCCGCACCATGAATATGTCATTGGCGGGGTTGCGCGATTTGTCGATTATCGCGACCCCGCCGGCGCACCGCCATGCGGTGAAGACTTTTGTATGCCAGTGGGATAATGCCGTTATACAAGAGGCCGTGCAGCGTGAGTTAAAGCGCGGCGGTCAGGTGTATTTTTTACATAATGAGGTTGAAACAATCGAAAAAACGGCGCGCGAGTTGAGTGCGTTAATCCCGGAGGCCAATGTACGATTTGCGCACGGGCAAATGCGCGAACGCGAACTCGAATCCACGATGGGCGATTTTTATCATCGGCGTTTTAATGTATTGCTCGCCACCACGATTATCGAAAGCGGTATCGACATACCCAATGCAAACACCATTATTATCAATCGTGCGGATAAATTAGGATTAGCGCAGTTGCATCAATTGCGGGGGCGCGTCGGTCGCTCGCATCATCGCGCTTATGCGTATTTATTAGTGCCCCCCAAAGGCGCGATGACGCCGGATGCCATCAAACGTCTGGAAGCGATTTCGTCGTTAGAAACGTTGGGTGCCGGATTTATGCTGGCGACACACGATTTGGAAATACGCGGCGCGGGAGAGCTGTTGGGCGAAGAGCAAAGCGGTCAGATACAAGAGGTAGGTTTCACGCTTTACACCGAGCTGTTGCAACGGGCGGTGCAGGCCTTAAAATCCGGTAAAGAAGTGGATTTTGATCAACCGCTGCATCACGGTGCGGAAATCGATTTAGGCATACCGGCGCTGATACCGGACACCTATTTACCCGATGTACATGCGCGTTTGATCATGTATAAACGCATCGCCAACGCCAATGGCGCGGAAGCCCTAAAAGATTTACAAGTCGAGATGATAGATCGCTTTGGTTTGTTGCCGGAACAAACTAAAACGCTGTTTGTCGTAACGGGTTTTCGCCATCGTGCAACCCCTTTAGGCATACGTAAAATAGAAATAGGACCGCAAGGCGGGCGCGTCATTTTCGACGAAAAGCCCAATGTCGATGCCGCGAAAATTGTTAAATTGATACAGACAAAATCCAAGCAATATCGCCTAGAAGGCGCAAGCCGTTTACGTATTTTGCAGACTATGCCGAACGCCCAATCGCGCATCGCGGTGCTGGAAGAATTGTTACAACAATTGAATTAAAATGAGTTTATGAATTTTGGCTGAGCGCTGGTATTATTCCTGCACGCGTGAGTTCATCTATGAATCCGAATTGCGTCATATCGACGATACGTTGGGGATATAACACGCCATCCAGGTGATCGCATTCATGTTGGACGACGCGCGCATGAAAGTCGGAAACGATTCTTTCAAATGCTACGCCCTGGGCGTCCCGGCCTTGATAACGGATATGTTTATAACGTGGCACCATGCCACGCATGCCCGGTACACTGAGGCAACCTTCCCACATTTCATGCATTTCGTCGGATAAGGGCTCTATCACCGGGTTGATTAAAATAGTCATCGGGATAGGCGCTATATGAGGGTAACGCGGATTTTTATCGAAACCAAAGATGACGATGCGTTGGTTGATGCCTATTTGCGGCGCAGCAATCCCTGCGCCACTGAGGGCGGCCATCGTGTCGAGCATGTCCTGGATCATGCCGGTGAGCGTCGGCGTCCCAAACATGGTAACTTCCTCGGCAACCCGTCGTAATAGAGGGTCGCCCATTTTTAGAACATCTCGCACTGGCATTTACTCATTCCCTCAAATATGTTTAACTTGTGGAGTCCCGGTATGGGCAACTATTATGGCGTGAGTCGTTTGAAACAGACAATTCAATTCTTTTATTGTATAGCGGTCGCCGTAGTCATCGGCGGGTTAAGCAGTGGGCGCGCGCGCGCGGCGGACGGTGATGTTGACAAATGGTATGAGGTTGAACTGATCTTGTTTGCCCATCCGGATGGCAACGCGTTGCAGTCGGAACATTGGGTCTCCGATCCTGGGCTACCGCCGTCAGATAAAAGTGTGGAGCGCCTAACACGCCCTGCGCCGCCGCCCGCCGCGAATCCAGCGGCGGCCACGGCTGCCCCGCCCAAAAATGTTCCAGTGGCCTTTCAAATGTTACCGCCCAACGATATGAAATTGTCGCCGCTGGTGGAAAAACTAACCGCGAGCGCGGGCTACAAGGTGCTGATGCATACGGCATGGCGGCAACCCGTTTCTAAAGGGGAACGTGGGTCTGGTGTGATGCTGGATAATACCGTAGACGCCAACTACTCGCCCCCTAGCGCGACGCCACCTGCCGTCGTCGGCACCGCCCTCGCCCCGGAGGTCTCGCCATTTATTGGGGTATTTGCTCTAACCTCGACGCGTTATTTGCATGTCACCGTAGACATCTTGTATCGCCAACCCGACGTGGTGCGCGCCGCCAGTGTCATAGACAATACGACCCCTACGTTTTCAATGGGTGTTGACAGTGGTATCCCTACAACGGCGGTTAATAATCCGATTGCGGGATTTCGGATGACGGATTTACGCAAAATTAAAACGGATCAATTGCACTATTTCGATCACCCATTGTTTGGAGTGATCGCACGCGTGGTACCCGTGGATATAGGTAAAGGCGGAAAAAATCCTTAGTTTCGTTATGTTGATTTGATATTACAAATCCATTTTTATATAGTTAATTACTTTATTTCCGTTCGTGTCCTTGCGAAGATCGCGATTTAGCCAGTCGACGAATTTGGCTAATCCTAGCGCAATGTTTCAATCCACGCGCTCGCGAAGAGCGCGACGTGAGGATGGAATTTGCAGCACCCGTCGGTATCGTTTCAATCCACGCGCTCGCGAAGAGCGCGACGCAACGGCTGCGGGATGAGGCCGTCGCTTTTTTAGTTTCAATCCACGCGCTCGCGAAGAGCGCGACGAATCCGGCGAGAGCATGGGCCAATACGATACGCGTTTCAATCCACGCGCTCGCGAAGAGCGCGACATATCAATGGCTGATTGGTCAAATTTGTTACGTACCGTTTCAATCCACGCGCTCGCGAAGAGCGCGACTCCAAACACGCGTGATGCTTCCGTGACTGCCTTGTTTCAATCCACGCGCTCGCGAAGAGCGCGACCCCGATAATCGGAAATCTCATACAACTCCTAGAGTTTCAATCCACGCGCTCGCGAAGAGCGCGACGGGGACACGTTCATTATTTGCGACACAATGGATCGGTTTCAATCCACGCGCTCGCGAAGAGCGCGACAAACAGCAGCACACGTTCACGCTAGTGATATTATGTTTCAATCCACGCGCTCGCGAAGAGCGCGACCGAAAAACGCCCGTAGATATTATTAACCGTCAAAACGTTTCAATCCACGCGCTCGCGAAGAGCGCGACACGTCGGGCAGTTTGGCTGCGCCGAATTTTGCGAGTTTCAATCCACGCGCTCGCGAAGAGCGCGACCTTGCCGTCCAGGGTTGTGTGCGCGCCCCTTGTGGTTTCAATCCACGCGCTCGCGAAGAGCGCGACGGATATCACCGGCATGAGTTGGTGCGCGGTGCTCAGTAACGGTTTCAATCCACGCGCTCGCGAAGAGCGCGACTTTTGGGACAATGACATCTGGAGAGATGCTAAGAGTTTCAATCCACGCGCTCGCGAAGAGCGCGACATCCCGGCTGGCCTGCCGATTTTCGCACCGACGACGTTTCAATCCACGCGCTCGCGAAGAGCGCGACTCGCCGTTGCGCGCCACCACGAGATATTCAAGATGTTTCAATCCACGCGCTCGCGAAGAGCGCGACTTTTAAGCTAATCTTAATCGTGCCTTAAGGTTACTGTTTCAATCCACGCGCTCGCGAAGAGCGCGACGTGCCGTGAGAATGCCAGATTTCATAGGATCGAGGGTTTCAATCCACGCGCTCGCGAAGAGCGCGACGGATGACGTTTAAACCAATCCATGAGGAGTGATGCGTTTCAATCCACGCGCTCGCGAAGAGCGCGACACTCAAGGCACGCGCTGACAGCTTGACCACTAAGGTTTCAATCCACGCGCTCGCGAAGAGCGCGACTCGCCCAAGGTGCGTCTCCAATTCCTAATCGCTTGTTTCAATCCACGCGCTCGCGAAGAGCGCGACCGGCCTACTCGACGCCGCCGCCGCCATGTCTCGCGACGTTTCAATCCACGCGCTCGCGAAGAGCGCGACACGGTCGAGATCACGCTCGACGCCACGCAGTTTCAGTTTCAATCCACGCGCTCGCGAAGAGCGCGACGGAGCACAACCGCCGCGTGTGGCCCGCGCCGATTGTTTCAATCCACGCGCTCGCGAAGAGCGCGACATGCCTTCGACAAATGACGCCGCTTCGGGCGACGCGTTTCAATCCACGCGCTCGCGAAGAGCGCGACGTGGCGGAATCATGCGATTCCGCTATGCGTTCGAGTTTCAATCCACGCGCTCGCGAAGAGCGCGACTTTCCGAATATTTTAATCTAAATACCAATAGATTAGTTTCAATCCACGCGCTCGCGAAGAGCGCGACATCATTCGGCGGAGCCATGGTTGCAGGTTTAGCGCGTTTCAATCCACGCGCTCGCGAAGAGCGCGACAGATTGATGCGATTGTTTGGACTTGTCCACCATCGTTTCAATCCACGCGCTCGCGAAGAGCGCGACAGATTGCGATTATCGCCTTCAATCCACGACATAAGTTTCAATCCACGCGCTCGCGAAGAGCGCGACAAAAAACGACCCGACTCCAACCTGTAGTAGCAGGTGTTTCAATCCACGCGCTCGCGAAGAGCGCGACGTCTATGCTTTTCCTCATATTTCAGTACCTGGATGTTTCAATCCACGCGCTCGCGAAGAGCGCGACGCCATCCGCGCCAATTTTACCAGTGGTGTAATTTGTTTCAATCCACGCGCTCGCGAAGAGCGCGACAACACCACTTTTGTCGCAGTGACAGAAACCACCTTGTTTCAATCCACGCGCTCGCGAAGAGCGCGACTCGTATTCCACGGTATACAACACTGCGTTATCATGTTTCAATCCACGCGCTCGCGAAGAGCGCGACGTACGTCTCTGGCTACTGCTGGCGTCAGGATAGATGTTTCAATCCACGCGCTCGCGAAGAGCGCGACCGTCCGAGATTAGTTGGTCGCTAATCATTGACGGTGTTTCAATCCACGCGCTCGCGAAGAGCGCGACCCCGCCGTCCGTGAGTCGCCCGTCGTCCACGTACCGTTTCAATCCACGCGCTCGCGAAGAGCGCGACATTCATACTCTACCTCACATCGTCGTTATTTTGCGTTTCAATCCACGCGCTCGCGAAGAGCGCGACAACGAGAAACAGAGTAGAGCGTGCTGTGGAACACGTTTCAATCCACGCGCTCGCGAAGAGCGCGACGCAAAGTGCGTCTAGCCTCGGGCGTTATGATGTGTTTCAATCCACGCGCTCGCGAAGAGCGCGACACGCGCGTGACTGGCGCAACATTTGCCCCGCCTGTTTCAATCCACGCGCTCGCGAAGAGCGCGACGGATTTTAATCTTATCACCGCGGTGGCGGCCGCCGTTTCAATCCACGCGCTCGCGAAGAGCGCGACTCCAGTTCGGCCTGGTGCAGCTTCAACCCGACGTCGTTTCAATCCACGCGCTCGCGAAGAGCGCGACATGATATTTTAACGACTAGCGTGATGGTAAAAGTGTTTCAATCCACGCGCTCGCGAAGAGCGCGACGACGATTTCACGGAAGTTGCAATTATGTATAATAGTTTCAATCCACGCGCTCGCGAAGAGCGCGACGCCCCATTTAATTTTGCCACCAGCGTCAAAGGTGGTTTCAATCCACGCGCTCGCGAAGAGCGCGACCGATCAACGTCTTGGCGACCTGGAGGCGTTCATCGTTTCAATCCACGCGCTCGCGAAGAGCGCGACTTTGATGCACCTTAGCAATACCGGCGGCTACGATAGTTTCAATCCACGCGCTCGCGAAGAGCGCGACGGAACTACATCGGAGAGATATAATGATCAAAATTGTTTCAATCCACGCGCTCGCGAAGAGCGCGACGTTTCAATCCACGCGCCCGCCACGGCGCGAACGCGTTTCAATCCACGCGCTCGCGAAGAGCGCGACATTATATTTCTATTGGCAATTGTTGCGCCAGTCTGTTTCAATCCACGCGCTCGCGAAGAGCGCGACCGGCTATCCGCGTCCACACTGGATCAGGATGGTGTTTCAATCCACGCGCTCGCGAAGAGCGCGACTGTTGATGGAGAGTGGGCAGAGTGTGGATATTTTGTTTCAATCCACGCGCTCGCGAAGAGCGCGACCCCTGTTTAGCGGCGAATTATCGCGTTTAAAATTGTTTCAATCCACGCGCTCGCGAAGAGCGCGACGAGGATTTTGCGATTTTATTCCAATCAACAATGGTTTCAATCCACGCGCTCGCGAAGAGCGCGACTTACTACATCGGATTGAACCAGGCCGAACGCCCTGTTTCAATCCACGCGCTCGCGAAGAGCGCGACCAACGTTATCGATAAATATTTTCCGGACGGAATTGTTTCAATCCACGCGCTCGCGAAGAGCGCGACGTTAAATCCTGTAGTAATTACGCGCGCGGATCTCGTTTCAATCCACGCGCTCGCGAAGAGCGCGACAAAGGCAACTGCGAATTTGTCGGGCGTGAATGCGGTTTCAATCCACGCGCTCGCGAAGAGCGCGACCCGCCGTTTTTTTAAATTTTGTCCATTCTTCGACGTTTCAATCCACGCGCTCGCGAAGAGCGCGACCACGCGTCGCAACCGTCGCGTCGCTGACGTACTGGTTTCAATCCACGCGCTCGCGAAGAGCGCGACCGTCAACTAGCAATGACCCAATGTTGTCGGAGTTGTTTCAATCCACGCGCTCGCGAAGAGCGCGACAAATGCAATACAGTGATCGTAGTCAGGCTCACCTGTTTCAATCCACGCGCTCGCGAAGAGCGCGACATTTTAAACGCGGCGGGTGTGCCGGGCACAACCAGGTTTCAATCCACGCGCTCGCGAAGAGCGCGACTTTTAGACAAGGATCAATCATGAGAACGTTAAACGTTTCAATCCACGCGCTCGCGAAGAGCGCGACATTTAAATGCCGAGAGGAAATGCAGAAGTCTATGTTTCAATCCACGCGCTCGCGAAGAGCGCGACGAGCTATCAAAAAAATTTAGCAGCTTGGATTAGTGTTTCAATCCACGCGCTCGCGAAGAGCGCGACGCCGCAAAATAAAATTCAGGGCCACGGCTAAGCTGTTTCAATCCACGCGCTCGCGAAGAGCGCGACATAAAACGCGCGGGAATCAGATACAGCGTCGGAGGTTTCAATCCACGCGCTCGCGAAGAGCGCGACGGTCGCGTTTAGGGCTGACTCAAGCCTCTTTGGCCGTTTCAATCCACGCGCTCGCGAAGAGCGCGACTAGAGCTGCACCGTCCACATGTCGCAAAAATTCTGTTTCAATCCACGCGCTCGCGAAGAGCGCGACCACGATCGAGAGTTATTCCCAACTAAAATAAGAGTTTCAATCCACGCGCTCGCGAAGAGCGCGACCGCGTAGAACTAAAATATATGCGCCGAGATATCGACGTTTCAATCCACGCGCTCGCGAAGAGCGCGACAATACAAAAAAGACGCTATTGACTATGCTATTTTTGTTTCAATCCACGCGCTCGCGAAGAGCGCGACATAATACCGATTCGGATTTATTCGATCTGGTTATAGTTTCAATCCACGCGCTCGCGAAGAGCGCGACCAACAACAGCCTTTGTTAAATCTCCAAGTATTCCGTTTCAATCCACGCGCTCGCGAAGAGCGCGACGTAAATTCGACTGGTTTTTTGTCGCAGACAGAATAGTTTCAATCCACGCGCTCGCGAAGAGCGCGACTTACGGGCGGCAATACCGCCGCCCGGTTAACCTAGGTTTCAATCCACGCGCTCGCGAAGAGCGCGACCGCCGACGTAGGTCGCGATTGCGGAAAAATCATTGTTTCAATCCACGCGCTCGCGAAGAGCGCGACGTTCCGCTACAGGTATGTATTTGCTCGATTTAATGTTTCAATCCACGCGCTCGCGAAGAGCGCGACGCAACGCGGTGGTCGCCATCGCCGCTATTAAATCGTTTCAATCCACGCGCTCGCGAAGAGCGCGACTAATTCAGATTGTGGCGATTTTGCCGGTTGAAGGGTTTCAATCCACGCGCTCGCGAAGAGCGCGACTCGCAAATCAGTAGCGCTCAGGTATAAAATACAGGTTTCAATCCACGCGCTCGCGAAGAGCGCGACCGCCCGTATCTCAAAACCTCATCTGTTTTAGCAGGGTTTCAATCCACGCGCTCGCGAAGAGCGCGACGTGTCGCCGTGCTCGATATAAGCGTGTCGTATCCCGTTTCAATCCACGCGCTCGCGAAGAGCGCGACGCCCGCACCGCGCGCAATGCCGAGGCCTGGGATAAAGTTTCAATCCACGCGCTCGCGAAGAGCGCGACACTCATGCGCCTCTGCGACCGCAGTGCGGTTGTCGTTTCAATCCACGCGCTCGCGAAGAGCGCGACACTACACGTTGGGCTTCACCAGTTGTCTCGCTATGTTTCAATCCACGCGCTCGCGAAGAGCGCGACGCTAAACGTGTTGCTCGCGGATTGCGTCAGGTTGTTTCAATCCACGCGCTCGCGAAGAGCGCGACGCGGCGGAAAATTTAAATCTCGCAACGACGGAATGTTTCAATCCACGCGCTCGCGAAGAGCGCGACAAGTGGGTATCGTCATACGGCCTGGCGGACGACGGTTTCAATCCACGCGCTCGCGAAGAGCGCGACTCTAAGTTAATCGAAATGTGCAATAGCGAAATGTCGTTTCAATCCACGCGCTCGCGAAGAGCGCGACGTTGTTCCGTGCGCACATTGTCCCAGCGCGGAATGGTTTCAATCCACGCGCTCGCGAAGAGCGCGACATCTCAAAACTCACGGAATTATGCAGGCACCGACAGTTTCAATCCACGCGCTCGCGAAGAGCGCGACTAAGGGACACACCCGCAAATGGCCGCGCAAACGAGTTTCAATCCACGCGCTCGCGAAGAGCGCGACCATACGTCTGTATAACGCACGTGCTATCATTAGAGTTTCAATCCACGCGCTCGCGAAGAGCGCGACTATTTGAGGGAAAATCGCCGGTATCTTCTAAAACGTTTCAATCCACGCGCTCGCGAAGAGCGCGACTTCACAAGTCTAACTCATTGATTTTCACAGTGCTAGTGCCTTACTGCCGCTAACCTATATTTGAAAGTGATGCGTAGCGTTCTTCGCGCTTCATAGCGGTCTATTATGTATAAAAAACAAATAGTTAAATACCCGCTAACCGGCCCTCAATTTGATGAGTACACATGATTAGCGCTTACAGAATTATTGCATCGCGGAACGGATCGGGTGAGGGCTTGGCGCCGATGTGTTCGACTTTTTGGCGGCCCTTTTTGCCTAAAAAATAGAAGCGGAGACTATCTTCCTTCGGATCGAACGTTTCCGTCAACAGATTTTTAAACACTGTGAATTGTGCAGGGTCAACTTCGCATTCAAAAACTGAGTTTTGTACACGCATGCCATAATCCAGGCAAATTTTCGCTATATTGCGCAGTCGGCGTTGCCCCGCTTTTGTTACGACGCTGACATCATACGTGACGAGTACCAGCATTGTCATTTCACCAAATAGGGCGGATAGTATTCCGTGTCGCCGCGTATATGCCGCGCCAACAGCATGGCCTGGCAGTGTGGCAGCAAACCGATAGGCACTTGTTCTTCCAAATAGGGATGCATTATTTCCACTTGCTTGCGTTCTTGCCAGGCGGTCAACAAACTTTTGCGAGCATCGTCTGTTAAGCGTACCGCACCGCTGGCTTCGGTGACAAAATCATTTGGTTTTACCTGCTGGCGATTGATGAGCGTTAATACAAAACGGTCCGCCCATGGCGCGCGAAATTCCTCCAATAAATCCAGGGCAAGGCTTGAACGACCGGGCCTGTCTTGATGCAAGAATCCCACGTAGGGGTCGAGCCCCACACCTTGCAGCGCGGACGCACATTCATGCGTGATCAATGTGTACGCAAAGGAAAGCAATGCGTTGACAGGATCTGTCGGCGGCCTGCGCACCCGCCCGCCAAAGATAAATCCACTGCCTCGCAACAATTCATTAAACACTCCAAAATAAGTGCTTGCAGCGTCACCCTCTATGCCCATGGCCTCTGCCACCGTTTTGGCGTGACGGGCGCGGCGCAAGCTAGTTGCAAGCCGTTCAACCGCAGATGCAATCAAAGAGTTTTCGCCGTGATTTCGGATTTCGCGCAATAATACGGCGCGACCATTGGCGATTTTTGCAGCGACCATCAAACGTGCAATGCCAACGGATTTTTCGTTATCATCGGCCCAGCGATATTGCGCGCGGCGCAGCAACACATTGCCGGTTTGTTTGCCCTGCACCCGCGCAAGAAACCGCCCGTATTCCGTATAAAAAGACAAACCAATCCCTTGTTCCCCACAGTAGCCCATCAAAAATGGAGACACGGAAACTTGACCGAAGCAAAAAATATTGCCGACGGTGAGCGCGGGGAATTGCCCGAGCTTTTCGTCACCCTGTTTGTTGATGATGGTCTCGCGGTCTTTATGGAGGTAGCTTTCTTGGCGCGCAATATAGAGGGAGTTGAGAAGTTTTTTCATAGTGTCATTTTCAACCGGTGACAATTTGTCACCGACTCGTTGCCTTCCTTGTCTAGCCCTTCTTTAAGCTTATTCCGGTATTTTCGAGCGGTTTGATAATCCGATTGCTGGGTCAACTCCTGCACGATGTCGATGACAGAGAACCACCAGATTTCCTTGGTCTCATCATACACCCGCCTAATCTGATAGTCTTCAAACAGTGCCAAATCGGCTTTCATAACACCTTCCTCGCTGATTGTTACGCGTTCGCCTATTCATTGGCATTGCGTTCCTCTTCACCCTCGTTTTCGGCATACATTGCTTCAACATATCGCCCAGAATGATCACGACGAAATATCTCCGGTTCACATAAATTGACCAATGAGCACGCGCGGCAGCGTTTGACCTCATCGGTAGGCGGCGGTGTTTTGCCCGATGCTAACAATGCATGCGCGCCTTCAATGGCCGCCACCGTAGTCGCTCGCAATGCATCGTCAATCATCACGGGTTCACGCCGTCGCACCTCCCAATACCAAATGGCGCCTTCGGTCACGCGGGTGTCGCGCATTTCTTCTATACACAAGGCTTGCGCGCACACTTGCACACGATCCCAATCTTCCACCTTCGGCTTGCCGCGTTTATATTCCACTGGGAAATAATGCAGCGGACTATTAGTCGCAGAATCGCCCGCCTCAATCTCCAGCAAATCCATTTTGCCGGTGAGTTGATATCGCTGCGAATTCAACATTACGCCGCGCTCATACCGCGTGCCGCGCCGTTGTTCCGCCACGCCGGAATCTACCCGCTCGTGCAATAGATTGCCTTCGGCGGTGTATTGGTTGTCTGCCCACACCTGCTCAATATGAATCAACGCAAACTGCCGGGGGCAGTAGGCGTAGTGTTGTAGGGCGGAGAGCACTATGAAATCAATCGTCTGCATGGCTTATCGGTCGTAGCAATGGACGACTCCGTATCGTTTCACCGTTGAACACAATGAATTTTCCTAAATATGCGTCTGCGTCTCCTGCCAATTGCATCACCCATTGTGCCGGATCGCTGGGGCCATAGGAATGTACCCGCAATAAAATAACGGCTGGCGGCGTGGGATGACCACGCACAAACACAAGTTCACCGTAATCCCGATCAAACGTCACCAGCCACCGTAGTTCGCGCGTCGCGCGCAATAATACCTCGCCATCGTCGATTCCCGGACAGGCTTCCGTGATGGAAACTACGTCATAACCGGCGACGCGGAGAAGCGTTACCGACGGTGCCGGGAAATTTTCGTTAACCAATATCTTTACTGTCATGAATTGACCTTGCCCACGGCTGCAAACGTTTCTTCCTTAAACAACTCGGCTGCGAATGCGATAGCCGCCAACACATCATCCCGCGAAAGATGTGGATAAGCCGCAAGGATTGTTTCCATCGTCCATCCATCCGCCAATCGGTCGAGAATCAACTCGACTGAAATGCGCGTGCCTTTGATCACAGGTTTACCGACTAGAATGTTCGCGTTTACTTCGATGTGGTTTTTCCATTGCATATTCAACACTTCCTCGGAAGGGTGAGTTATGGGATAAATAAGACTCTATGGTCGCTAAATTTCACGTCTTTACTATTTACGGTAACGGCAACGCTATCCAACGGAAAATTTATAGTGAGCGTTCGCCCCTACGGCCTTCGGTCACGCGGGTGTCGCGCATTTCTTCTATACACAAGGCTTGCGCGCACACTTGCACACGATCCCAATCTTCCACCTTCGGCTTGCCGCGTTTATATTCCACTGGGAAATAATGCAGCGGACTATTAGTCGCAGAATCGCCCGCCTCAATCTCCAGCAAATCCATTTTGCCGGTGAGTTGATATCGCTGCGAATTCAACATTACGCCGCGCTCATACCGCGTGCCGCGCCGTTGTTCCGCCACGCCGGAATCTACCCGCTCGTGCAATAGATTGCCTTCGGCGGTGTATTGGTTGTCTGCCCATGCCTGTTCTACGTGTATCAACGCAAACTGCCGGGTGCAGTAGGCGTAGTGTTGTAGGGCGGAGATGGCTACGTAGTCGGCCTCCATGGGGACTAAAAGCCGTCAATTTCCTCTGCAACTAATCCTTTTAACTCCTTTAGCATGTAGCTACCATCTGGATTCACAGTTAGTGAGTTATGCACCTTTGCTGACGAGTATTGACCAGGTTTGGAGTTGTGCTTCCACCAAATTACCTTACTGACCGCCATAGAACCTTCAGGTCGTGCGGAAGAAGCATCACCTTCAAATAACTTTGGCAATATCTCTTTAATAGTAAGAGCATCTTTGTCGCTAAATCCGGTACGATCTGCGAGCTGGGGCGTCATCGCGCCAAACGCCACATAGAACGCCTTATCGACACGATGTTTCATACCCATCGTATCTGAACCTTTTTTACTACCATCGCCTTCACCACTCACACTTTTGGTGATTTGTGTACTGGTAATACTGATAGGCTCAACACTAAAAGCAGATTGAATAGTTACTGGCCCACGAATAGCAATAGAAATACCATTTGCACTTTCATCCTCCTTCCGTTCTTCCGAGTTCTTTTTCTTCGTTTTGGCATCACCTTTAAAGGCAAATAGCTGTCCAAATGCTCGAACATCGAACCACGTATTACAGGCTTGTTTTGCGGCATCTTCTGGTTTGGCGTTCTTGCTATTTAGCGCACCTTTTCCCAATACAGATTCCGCTCTTGCTTTCAGACTCATCATGCCATCTGTTTTTTTTTCATCCGATTGAACAAAAATAGCTTGTCCAACACTTTGTAAACGATCACGCAATTTTCGCTTTAAACAAACATCGGTCACCTCACCAAAGCCGTCGTAGTCCGTACGTGGCCGATTACCGTTTAAGGGATCGCCATTCGGGTTAGCATTCTTAACATTAAAAATTATTGCAAAATCAATTTTGTTTGTGAGCGTAGCCATTATTCATCTCCTTCATGGGTTTCAGTTTCAGTTTCAGTATCAGTATCATCTTCGGTACTATCCTTTAGAATCCACTGACCCTCTTTCAACTTGTGCTCTCTAAGCCATTTTCGTTGGCAGTGAAATCCCAAAAGATACTCTCCTGTCAGCTTCTCATTAGAATTGAAATCTTTAATTTCAATAATCTCATGTACATCCTCAAGCAAACGTTTATAGGCTGCTTCCAGTGGTGGTATTTTACTTTTTAATCGTTGCTGATATGGAATAATTCCATTATGAATTGTCAACCAAGTAGCGGCTGGATAATCAGAAAATCGCTGCATCAACCGATTCGCTGTCGTTGATCTATTTTCCTTGGCTATTCTGAGTGCCATTTCTTCAATGTGATCAGCAATAGCAAGTAAACGACCATATAAATAGTCTCGCGAGTGATAAGAAGTTTCTAAAGCCATAGCATAATTTCTCCTTTTTGATAAATCTGGATGACGATTAAAAAATCCACGGTACAATGCGCAGGCCACTCCCAAATCTTTCTCCCAAGCGGCTAATTCACTAGCCGTATTAGAATACTGACCTGAGAATCGCTTGACATTTCTGTTACTGACACGACGCACACAGGAATTGACAATGTCTATAGGAAACGCACGTTCCTCAATAATGCAAGGAAGTAATCGTTCTATCGTTGCGGATAATAATTTTTTCTTCTTATCATCTTCAACGGCCTTTCCAAATGCGGCTAAAACGATGTTTTTAGGTGCAGGCGCACTAACAGGCCAGATCGTCTTTGATATTGGCTTTTTACCATCCGGTTGAGGCATATCAATGATATGACGTTGCTGCCAAGAAAAATCGAGATGCCAGCGCTCTAAACGATCTATAAATTCCTTCGCAAAACATTCACGATAGTAGGTAATACCCACACGCCCAGATGTTGCCGAGTCAATCGCCATAATCACGATACTTTCCATATCGCCTAACTCAGCACGATAGCCTGCCATCTTTTTATTGAGCTTTAGTGCAAAAGATTGACCTAGGTCACGACCATGGTCAATATTGGCGGTGAGCTCTTCTACCTTCTCAGATGAATCAATCTCGTCAAGATCGTCCCAATCAAATAAGGTGTATGAGTCAGTCATGGGCTCAGGAATGGGCTTTCCTGAAACAGCCCAAGAAACAATTACCTGTTTGCCATTTTCATGGCCTTGCCTTCGAATTAACCATTTTAGAGCATTATGGCTTTTCTGTGTCGCTAACAAACCCACTCCAACAGCTTGTAGACCATCGCATTTGACACTGGCCTTTGTATCGGTGAATCGACCAAGGAATGTATAACCTTCCATATCATTCGAAGAAATAAGCTTCGCATTGCCCGCAGCCCTAATGATTTTCGATGGATGATTTGATGCCAAAATGGTTTGCTTCCCCGTTACAAAACACAACCCTTCTACCCCGTCACTCAATGCATCAAAAGATGCCCAACTATCTTGTATAGATGTATCTAGCCATGTATCACTAACAGGATCGCCTTCGATATACACAGACCAACAGACTAAAGCAGTTCCTTGATCAAAGGTCTTTGTTTCAATATCTTTTGAAATTGAATTAAATATCAATGGTTCAACATCAGACTTTAATTCATCTGCTGACTTAGGTGTTAGCAAACAACCATTATCATCCACAAATAGAATTTTCGCTTTAACTAAATCTTCGATAACATTACCATTTTCAACATATTTCAATACAGCTTTCGCTTTTAGATGACCAAGTTGTGAGTCGCACCAACTTTTTAACAGAGTATGATATGCCTCAAAAAACGAAGGTTTCTTTCCGCCAAACTTTGGACTGTAGTCTTTGGCTACATATTGGAGCTTGTCTGCAAGTGGATGTGGTGGAGGTCGTTTTCCTGTACGCCCTGCTGATTTTTCAGTTGCAGGCAGAATTATTGGCGTTTTAGTCAGGACTTTTGCACTGATAAATTTTCCATTAATATCTATAGCTATATTGATATTCGCATTCTGCTTGGAATGGCTTAATGGGATTAATTGTTGATCGTCTGGCAAGTTAAGTGATATTGCTTGTTCATAGGTTTCATATAGTTTCGCCATCCAACTCATAGTTGCGCCTCCTCTGTATCGACCGCTACTAGGTTTTCACCCTCAGCAAAAAATTTACCTATCATCGGCCGCACGAAACGACGTACTTTGCAGGCACTAGGATGCGGAAACTCCAATACACCGCGTTTCATCGTGGCGTACCAAAAGCGGCTATGTAACTCATTAATACCAGTTTCATCGGGATAATCAAAACCGTGAAACATTAAACCAAAACCTAACTCATCAATCGCATCGTATGCGCCTTTTCCCCCGCCAAACTCACATGGCTCCACGTAAGCTTGACAGTCGCGTGTACCCAAGAAAATATCCTGGCGACCGCCTTTTTCCAGCATACGGGTAGCAATACTAAAATGCTTACCATCAACCCGATCTTTGGCAAGCTCTGGTCTATGTTCATTCCATTCAAAATGGGCTTCGACCTGATATTCCACCTCATGCAAAAAAGTATAAATAGCCAGGCTGTTACCTCCGTTCCACACCAAAGGTTTGGTGCCCTTCGTTTGGGTGCGCAATGGTGCCATAACACGCACTTTATCGACATACCAAATTATCGTTGGCTTCCAGTAAATGGATTTGAGCACGCCTTTTATTGCCTCGTAAGTTGGCACATGGTAAGAACATTTTTCGCCTCCTATTTTAGTAATAGGATCGGTGAATAACGCATACCGACCCCATAGTCTAAAGCTAATACTATTTTTCATCTCTGCTTCTCCTCAACAGATATTGCTGCTTAGCTTGCCTACCGGTTCGGTTGATAGACCAAAATCATCGCTGTAATAACGCTCATCCAAGAAATAGACGCCTTCTCCTTGAATTTCATATAGGGCATTTTCATCTTTAAGCGCATTCCATACATTTGGAAATATGTTTACACTATACTTTTGCGCTTTCCTGAGCAAAGCGTAATAGCGGTGGGCGTCAAACTCTTTCGCAATAGCGCATAGTTCAGTAACTAAGTGCTTGCCGTCACCATACTGAACAATAACCGAATGCGTGGGTGCGTCTATGGCTTTAAACGCGTTGCCAGCAGTCATGAAAGATTGTTGAAGCAAAGGTAGTTTTGGAAAGCGATATTGATATGCCGGGTTAAATTGGTTGCCACAGAGCAGATTAAGCAGCGAGTCGTTGCGAGATGCTTGCTTGGCGGATAGCGGATAATCCATTTCATTAGCTCGATCATAAAAGTAGTATTGGAAATACCGCTTAATTTTTTCTGGCGCGAGTAAATCACCGTCTTGTAGTTCACTGAACACCCTCAATGTTTTTTCTTGTCCGACTTTAATGTCTTTGAGCAAGTCGATATTTTCCGTTATTGGGTTTATTACATAGACGGTCGCGGTCGGTAGATTTCCGCTACGATTGCAGCGCCCAGCAGCTTGAGCTATTGAATCGAGGCCTGCAAGAAAACGAATGACACTGGCAAAGTCGATATCAACTCCAGCCTCAATTAGTTGGGTGCTTATGCACAATACCGGCAACTGTTGGTATAATCTTTCGCGTATTTTATCGAGCAAATGTTTTCGATGCGCTGGACACTGGTTTGTACTTAAATGAAATAGCGCGTCTTCGGGAATTTCAAACTGACAAAGTAAATATAAGCACTGTGCCCATGCCTTGGTATTTACTATGACCAAGCAGCTATTTTTTATCGTGAACTCACTTATCGCTAGCGCAACGATTTCTTCTTCCGTCCAACCATCAGTCTTAATGTTATTAATGATATTTACACGTTTTAGATCTTTAAATAGCTGGCCTACATCTCCAATGATTTCATTTTCTTTCGAGATAAACAACTGACCTTTGTTAGGTACCCTTAGTTCGTCAAGCAATGGCTGTGTGGCCGTGCAAAGTACAGTGGTTGTTTTCGCGTATTCAGTCAAAAAATTGATGGCGTTACAAAATATGTGCGTACAATTGATGGGTAAGGTTTGTATCTCGTCAAAAATTAGTACACTGTTGGCGAGTTGGTGCAATCGCCTGACGCCGCGAGTGCCCCCACTAAATAAAGTTTCTAATAACTGAACCATAGTAGTTAGTATGATAGGGGAATCCCAGTTGTCGGATACTAGCTTGTTGTGCCAAGTTTGGTTTTCTGGATCAAGATTGGAATGGTGTTCCAAAACCCAAGGGAACTCGTCGCTCTTGTCTTCGATTACCTTGCGAATCGCATCCGCATTTTGTTCGATAATCGAGGTATACGGGATGATATAGATAATTCGATCAAGTTTATGGAAATATGCGTGATGTAGGGCGAAGCGTAAGCTGGCGTAAGTTTTACCCCCGCCTGTAGGTACTGTTAACGTATAAATGCCTTGTTTTTTCTTCGCGTTGGCGTAGCAACTGTCCGAAATATCACGTCGGATATGATCTATAGGAGTACTACTTGCAAGATTAAGCAAACTGTCTTCTAACCGCTCAATAGCTACTGACCAGGGTACCGTTTTCCTATTGCGGACATATGCATTTTCAGGAGTTTCAAAGTCTGCGCTATTAATGCGATCTGCGTCAATTAGACAACTAAATAGAAAACGGGAAAAAAAACCGAGATAGAAAGCATGAATATTGTCGCTAATATTTTGGCCGTGTTGTTCGGTGCGCAGTATATTTTTTATTATTTCTATCATTTGAGTTATTAGTTTTTTCCCAGCGAGTTGGCCTGCCATCGTAAGCACAGCGTCATTCGCGTTCTCCATGCATTCTGTAAAATTGGTTTTATTATCTGCTTTTTTCATTCTCTCGATAAAGCCATTTCCACCTTCAGGCTTTAAGCAATCGATTATCCCACTATGGTGAGAGGCGATGCACAACGCGAGAATCTGTCCGCAAAGTTCCCCTTGGCCGTTCTTGCCATATTGTCTTAGATTGTTCCATACCCATTGTGCGCCAGCGCTTGAGTGATCAATTTTACCTTTTAGTTCTTTCGCGTCTACGTAGTTATCATCAATGTCGGGATTTAGTTTGCCTGTCGCGGATTCAATGTAATCCTGGAATGCTCGACTATATTTACCAAAGTCATGCATGAGGCCGAGGAGTTGACCGGCGTCATACAAACCTATCTTGGCAGTTAGAGAGGCGGTAAGACTTGAAACCCCAAATAAATGCTGCTCAAGTGTTTGTTCTTTCTTGTCAGTAGTCCGTATGTGGGCAACATAGCTTTTTTTCATAACCAGTAATTTTCCGATATACGTGAACCCAATTTCGCATGATATGAATGTAGTCCCAGATCACGCCGATTTTTGTAACTATTCAGCATGTGACCCTCCCCCTTTGTAAAAGGGGGATAGAGGGGGATTTAATCCCTCTGCGCACTGATTTTATCGAGAAAAGTGGCAGCAAATCCCCCCTCGCCCCCCTTTTTCAAAGGGGGGACACTCAATATCGAGTATGTGCTGAATAGTTACCGATTTTTTTCAAAGATAGAATTTCCCTACGCTATCCACAAGAGGCCGCGAAGTCCAATATTATGTCAATGAGATACTCCAACGCCACCCCCCCAACCAATATTAGTCTTTCCAAACAACAATGCCAAGCCCATGTTAGGAGCATTTATACATATCCTGTGAACACGCTTCCGCCCTTCCCCACACCACTCGCTTGGAGAAACCTGGATATTTAGAAACGCAACATATCACAAAATGCCGCGCTGTTAGCGCGCGGATATAAAATGTAGAGTGAGTCTAATCGGAGGAATCGAGAGGCGTGTTAATAATAAAACTATTGCCGTACGCTGATTGGCGGGCTGCGCAAAAAACGCAACCCACCGAATATAACTCAGCAATTCATTAACTTATTACACTGGGGTGTGAGAGGCGCTTACAACAACGGAATCGTCATTTCCAATAAATGTCGCACGTCTTCCATGCCGACTTTTAAATTGCTTTCGATTTGTTCCATTGTTAATGCTTGGTCGCCCCGCCCCGCCCCCATGTTGGCGATGACCGCGCATGTCGCATAACAAAGCGCTAATTCGCGCGCCAAGGCGGCTTCGGGCATGCCTGTCATCCCTACGATATCGCAACCGTCGCGTTCCAGCCGGTTGATTTCAGCGGCGGTTTCCAAGCGTGGCCCTTGCGTCGCGGCGTAGATTCCGCGCGGTGCGGTATTCAAACCCAATTGACCGCTTGCTTGCAACAAGACTTGACGTAACTCTTCGCAATACGGTGTCGTGAAATCGATATGCACCACTTGTTTTAAACTGTCTTCAAAAAACGTGGTGCCGCGTCCCCAGGTGTAATCGATAATTTGATCGGGGACGACCAAACGGCCCGGGGTCAGATCCGCGTGTATGCCACCGACGGCGGCGACCGCAATCACTTTTTTTACGCCTACTTCTTTTAACGCATAGACATTCGCGCGATAATTTATTTTGTGCGGCGGTATCGTATGGCCGGGCCCGTGACGCGGCAAGAACACCACTTGTTTATCCGCCAGCGAACCATAAACCAACGGCCCGGACGGCTCGCCATACGGTGTATGCACGACTTCACGCCGTAATATTTTCAAATTGTGCAACGACGTGAGCCCTGTCCCGCCGATAATCGCGATTTCAGCCATGTTCTTTTACCGCGTAAATTCCTGCAATATTGCGTAAATAACCCTTGTAGTCCATTCCATAACCGAAAACATAGCGATCCGGCACCATCAATCCGTTAAAATCGGCGTTTTGCAGCGTGTCGCGCGTACGATCTTTGGTGACCAGCACGGCGGTATAAATCGCGCCGGCGTGTGCGCGTTGGCAGTCTTCTACGATGGCCGCCAAGGTGCGACCTTCGTCTAAAATATCATCCACCAACAACACCACGCGATCACGCAGCGCTTGGCGCGGTCGCGCGATCCATTGTAATTCACCGCCGCTCGTCGCCTTGCCATAACGCGTGGCGTGGAGATAATCTATTTCCAACGGAAAATTCAAACGCAACAATAATTGCGCCGCAGGTATCAGCGCACCGGTCATTACGCATAGCACTAAGGGATTTTTATCGCCGATTTTGGCGGTAATTTCCTGCGCCATTCGATCGAGGGCCGCCTCGATTTGCGGTGCGGTGTGTAGACAATCCGCCTGGCGATAAACTCGCCAAGCCTCTTCAGGTGTGGTTGACATGTGAACGCTGTTTAATAGGTGAAGGTTACGGTGTCGTCGTCCATGGCTTCGCTAATCACATAAGCACCGCCGACGGTCTCATCGATTTCGGGTATCAAATCATCGCCCCACAAGTCCAATGTAGGAGTGCATACTTTAAATTTTACACCCGCACTGTGCGCATCTTGCATAAAATCATAAACGCTTTTCGGACTGCCTTTTTGGATATAGATTTTTTCCGCTACGCCTTTTTTGGCGAGCTCTCCTGCACGTCCCGTCAGGACGATTTCGACATCGAATTCCATCGCCGCCGCGACCGTCGCTTGAAAAAACGGCGCGCCCAATTCCGAGGGGTTGGAAGGATCCGTATTGACCATTATTATCAATAACTTATTCGCCATAATTGACTCCAGTTCGAGCACCTTCCCGCAGTCCCTTGCGGCCAGGCATTATAACGTAATTCGAGTCCGGCACGCGCCACGCAAGTGTCTTTAAGTTGCCGCTGTTTTTACTGCCGGACTAAGTTCATTCGCCAAGGCCACCGCTTGTTGCCAACGCGCCGTTTTGGTTAAGACATCGCTGGAGGAGGCCTTGCGTCCATGCATACGCGCGTAGCGTAATTGCGCGGCAGGATTGCTAAACGGACCGAGTTGCTCCAGCACTTCCAAGGCACCGGCGCGATTATTACAGACCAGCGCCATATCGCAACCGGCCGCTAAGGCGAGTTTGGCGCGATCGGTAAAGCTGCCTGCAACATGTGCGGCGGCCATATTCAAGTCGTCGCTGAATATCACGCCTTGGAACCCCAAGCGCTTACGCAAAATTTGATTGATCCAGATTTCTGAAAACCCGGCCGGTTGTGCATCGACTTGTTTGTAAATGACATGCGCCGGCATGATGGCGTCCAAGCCGTAATGGATCATACGTTGAAACGGGATGATATCGTCGAAAAAAATATCTTCATAGCGTCGGTTGTCCACCGGGATCGCGATGTGCGAATCTTCCACCACATTGCCGTGCCCGGGAAAATGTTTTCCCACCGCCGCCATGCCTGCGTTATGCATGCCTATCATATAGGCGTGCGCGAGGTCCGCCACTACGTCGGGTTCGGGGCTGAATCCGCGATCACCGATCACGTCGCTGACGCCGCGATCTAAATCCAATACCGGCGCGAAACTAAAATCGACGCCGGTGGCGCGCAATTCCGCAGCCATCAGCCAGCCTAATTGCTCGGCCGCGCGCTTACCGTCGGCGGACGATTTGCTAAATAATTTTCCGATGGCGCCTGCGGCGGGCAGCCGCGTAAACCCGTCGTGAAAACGTTGCACACGCCCGCCTTCATGATCGACCGCGATTAATAATTCAGGATGCCGGATTTGGTGGATCGCCGTCGTGAGGGCCGCCAATTGTTCCGGCGACTGGTAATTGCGCGTGAACAATATCACCCCGCCGACTAAAGGGTGACGCAGAATCTCGCGATCTTCGGCGGTGAGCTGCAAACCGGCCACATCCAACATCAGTGGTCCTAACGACATCTAACGTCCCCCACAATTCGTTATACGCGCCCACGGCCACGTACCCAAGTGTTAGAAAAAGTTGCATAAATCGCCTGGCGGCATAGCGCCAAGTGATTCGGATTGCGCTATTCGCCATCTCACCCGGCCAGGGCATTCTTTCCATGCAGCTTCCACACCATGGATATTAAACGCAAATCGCGCTTTAGATCAATGAGTACGTGATATTACACGCCCATAGCGGCGCTTACTAATCCTTGTGCCCACTCCAGTATGGGTTTAACGCGTTCAGAGACGAGATCGAGGCCCTGGGTATAATTCACCCACCGAAACTCTTCATGTTCTGGGTGTCCCAACTCCAAGCTGATCGGCAACTCAATCGCGGCGGTGGTGGTCGAGGCCAAATAGTAGCGCGCGATCTTACCGCGCCCGTACGGCGGTGTCTCACGAAAGTCATAACCCCAGTAAAAATCAAGGTTAAAAAGAGTGGTCTCTTCCGTGACTTCACGTTGTGCGGCCGCCAAGGGGTCTTCCCCCGGCTCGACCATACCTTTGGGAAAATCCCAGTGTTGATAGGCCCGCAGCAATAAATATTTCCATTCGCCGTCCTCTCTGCGCACGACGATGACCCCCGCCGACAATCCTACGCTCGCCACCGCAGACTCCTGTTTGATCCAACCTATGTTATAGCACACTCAAGGAATGCCTCCAATGCGCGATAACAATGACGGCGGGTACCGAGAGCACTCAAGATCATGAACAAGACTGGGTTACGTGGAATTTTCGTTGCAGCCTGCGTTGCGCTATTCGTCGCACTGACCAGTGCGACGGGCATATTGGATCGCTTTGAATGGCAAACCTATGATTGGCGCACGCAAATATTACGCGAACACACGGAATTACCAAACAACGTCGCAGTGATTTTAGTGGATGACGCCTCGTTAAAGGCGTTGGATCATATCGCGGGCCGGTGGCCCTGGCCGCGTTCTCTCCATGGAGACCTTATAGAATTCTTGGGTTACGCAAACCCTAAGGCGGTACTGTTCGATATAGATTTCTGGGAAAAGCAATTGGTTCCCGGCACCAAAGGGGAATTTTTAAGTCCGCACGATCAACGTTTAGTAGAAGCTACCAAAGAATTTCCGTTTGTCTACCACGCCATTAGTTTTGCTGTCGATAACAATGAAGAACTACACGTCCGTACGCCACTGCCACAGGATTTCATAGAGCGTTTTGCGTTAGAACGCCGGTATTCATTGAGCAACTTTGAGCACCGGCCCAATAATACTTTTCAAATCCCCTATACTGATTTATATCGCGCCGCCACGGGCGTGGGGACGGTCAATATGTTCCCCGATGACGATGGCGTCTATCGTCGTA
>CAKKRP010000044.1 GCA_919902765.1 Gammaproteobacteria bacterium
AGTCGCCCTGGACACGGCGATCATCACCGTTCCTATGGCCTGCTCATGAAACATGATGGGCGACTTGACGGACATTAATTCGGGGTCGTTATTCAAAAACTGTGATATACGCTGTATGTTTCGCCCACCTACGGCGCGTATGGCGCCTGCGATCTTGGGATTGCTTTGGTTCAAATAGGTGGTCAATGGCGAACCGTCTTCGGCCAAGATCACCGCATACGTGAGATCGGATTCCTGACTGAGCATTTTCACATAATGATATAGCGAGCTTATATCCATCGAGAAAATTCTATCTGGGCTGATGGACGCGACGAAATGGGCGAGAATTTCAGCCTTGGCTTCCAAACGCGCTATGGCCCCGTCGCTTGCCTTGTCGATGGTCAGCCACACCGTAATTCCCACCGTAAGGCCGGTGATTGTGGCAACTAATAACACAAAACGCACGACGAGACTCGCGTGCCATGCATGCAATCCAATGCGTGTTAAACGCCTATCTTTCACTCTACCACCTAGTAATTTTCATTTAATACGATGCGCACTATGCGACGAATGTCGTTATACTCCGCGTCGGTTGCGGCCGTGATATTGGTCAGCAGCATGGCCTTTAATGCGTCGCGTCCTGATGCGGATTCACTGATTGTAGTTAGTATTTTTTTTAATTTATTGCGATCTTCTATGCCCATATCGCTACGTACCGCCCACGGCAACTGCGCGACAGGCGGGCTGGCGGCCAACACGGTTAGTTCACCGACATCAATTTTCTCCGCTATCGCAGGCATATAAAACACCGGCTCACCCGTTCCTCCTGCATCGGCCCGCCGCGCAAACACCGCCAAAGGTACATTCGGCGGCGATGGGGTGAATATTTCCTTGTAGTCACCCAGTTTCATCCCTATTTGTTCTAATAGCAAACGTGGCAATATATACGATACCAGGGCATGTTTATCTCCTCCAAAAACGATAGCTTTCCCGAAGAGTTGTTGCAGTTTCGTTATGCCACTATCCTTTCTGACGATGATTAATCCGCGTATCGTGTCGCTTTGATTTTCTACATTTTTTGCGATCGCCACATAGGCGCGATCGCGATGCGAACGAATATATTGATATTGATTGAAATGTACGAAGTCGTAGCGCTTACTTGCCAATGCGTCGGCGAAACTAGGATAATCCGGTGTGGTTTCGACTTTAACTTCTCGACCCAAGGTTGCGCTAAGATATTTCGCCAGCGGCGAAAACATCATCATCGTTTCTGTCGGCGTACGACGTGGAAAAATTCCCATGACCCAAGGTTTTTCGGCAGCGCTGACGGCACTCGCTTCCGCGAATATCAAACAGATCGCTACCGATACCTTACGTATACCTGTCAAAACCGTGCAAGTATCTTGACGCATTGTGATTACCTTGCCCTAAATTATGTATATATAGCAAGGATTACACCATACCTGGCGGAGGGGGAGGTGATGCCCTACCCGGCCAAATACTATTTGAATATTATGGGCTTACCTTGCCCGGCTAGGGCGTGCTGCTAGGCCGGCTCGCGCTGCGTTAATTCCTTATACTTGTTATTCAGTTTCGCAAAAACTGTGCCGCACGATTGTGGTAGAGTGCGCCCATCGATCTCGCGCACCGGTATTAATTCTGCGGCCGTACCCGTTAAAAAGCATTCATCTGCGGTATACAAATCATAGGTGGTCAAGTGCCGCGCATGATAGGGAATGCCCTCCTGTCGGGCCAATTCAATAATGGCCTCACGGGTAATGCCTTGTAAGGCCCCATCGCTCTCAGGCGGCGTCATCAGCGTGGCATTCTTAACAATAAATATGTTATCCACCGATCCCTCGCACACAAACCCTTGTGCGTTAAGCATGATGGCTTCGTCGGCGCCCGCATTAATCGCCTCCCATTTAGCTAAAATCGGATTTAAGTAATTTAAGGATTTAATGCGCGGGTCTAGGCCATCCGGCGCCAATCGGCGCGTGGATGCCACCACCACGCGCGCGCCCATGCGTCGCGTCTCTTCGTCCACCACGGCGATTTCGTCTAGCAACACGATCACCGAGGGATGTTTGCACGACCTGGGGTCTATGCCCAATTTTCCAATTCCACGTGTCACGATCACCCGCACATAGCCATTAGGCATGCCGCAATCGCGCACCAAGCCGACAATTGCCGCAGTCAATTCGACCTCGGAATAGGGTATGGCGATACGCAACACCGTGGCCGAGCGCCACAGCCGCGCCAAATGTTCGGCCAAGCGAAACACCTTGCCCTGATAAAATCGCAACCCTTCAAAAACACCGTCGCCATAGAGCAATCCGTGATCGAACACCGAAACTGTGGCCTCGCTAGGAGGCGCCAATTGCCCGTTTATCCAACACAAACGTTGCATTTCCATCCGTTTATCCTCGCTGAGTATTGACACCCCCCTACCATAACGGATAAATTAGTCACCAGTACAGTATCAGCGATAAGGAGTCTATACCGGTACAGTCTATTTATTGATCAAACTGTTATGGCCGTTTCCGAGGGCCACTGTACCGGTTTTTTTACTATGTTATATCTCGACGTGGCGGATAATTTGAAACAACGCATCCAAACCGGCCTCTATCTGCCGGGGGATCGTGTGCCTTCATTGCGCGAATTGTCGCTGCAGCTCAAGATGAGCATCGCGACTATTCAACAGGCATACCGCTGCTTAGAAATCGACGGTATTTTAGAATCACGGCCGCAATCCGGATATTACGTCAAAGTACAAGCGGCATCCTCCACCGCCACACCTGTAACGCATAAGGCCGCACCCGCGCCCGCTTTGGTCAATACCGGTGAGCTCGCCATGCGCATATTGCGCGCCACACGGATCCCCGGAATGGTGCAATTGGGCGCTGCGGTGCCGGACGTGAGTTTTTTGCCCACCCTGCCGCTACAACGTAGCGCACGCCAGCGCCACAAACAGGGCGCGGCGCACGCGTGGCATCACTACGAATTTCCTCCCGGTCACACCTTATTACGCCGCCAAATAGCGCGCCGCTGCGACGCGGCAGGATTTAACCCGACGCCAGACAATGTGTTAATCACCAACGGCTGCCAAGAGGCCCTGGTGTTGAGCTTGCGCGCCATCGCGCGCCCCGGCGACGTGATCGCCGTCGAATCGCCGACCTTTTATGGCATCCTGCAAGCCATAGAATCCTTGCATATGAAGGCCTTGGAAATACCCGCCCACGCTCACACAGGCATCAGCATAGAGGCGTTGGCCATGGCCTTAGAGCAGTGGCCGGTCAAGGCCTGCGTCATCACACCCAATTTCAATAATCCACTGGGCGCGTGCATGAACGACGATGCCAAACGCGCGGTGGTGCAATTATTGGCACAGCATGATGTACCGTTGATCGAAGACGATATCTACGGCGAACTCGCGCATTTCGGCGCTAGGCCGAGCGCCGCCAAGGCCTTTGATCGTAAAGGAAACGTGGTCTATTGCTCGTCGTTTTCGAAAACGATTTCACCCGGGTTGCGCGTGGGCTGGGTGACAGGCGGAAAATATCATGAAAAAATAGAATATCTAAAATATCTCGCCAATTTCGCCACTGCCACGCCGAATCAACAATTGTTGGCGGAGTTTCTCGCGCATCAAGCGTACGACAGGTATTTACGGCAAATTCGCGGCACTTATGCCAAACAAGTTGCACGCATGCGCCTCGCGATCACGCAGGCCTTTCCTATCGGCACAAAAATCACCCAACCCTCCGGCGGATTTGTGCTATGGGTGGAAATGCCGCGCGATTGCGACGCGTTAAAATTATTCAGTGCCGCAGCGGAACAAAACATTGCGATTGCGCCCGGCCCTTTATTTTCGGTGAAAAAAAAATATCGTCACCATATCCGCTTGAATGCCGCCATCCCTTGGGAACCCGTCGTCGAAGGTGCGATCACGCAACTCGGCATATTGGCGAAAAAAATGCTGTGACAATTTTCGATAGCAGTTTTTTCGACGGTTATTGCGCAACATACCCGCCATCCACCACCAACGGATGTCCATTGACATAGCTGGACTGCGCACTGCTCAACCATATAATCGCCGCCGCCATTTCCTCAGGTTCGGCAACGCGGCCATTGGGCGAAAAGGCCGCAGCGGCCTGCGCGGCAGCGGCGTCATTGCCTGATCCGAACCCTGCCATCGGTGTGCGCGTGCCCCCCGGACACACGGCATTGATACGCAGCCCTTGTTTGGCATATTCTAACGCGGCGGTGCGCGTCAACCCGATAATACCGTGTTTGCTGGCGCTATAGGCGGAAAGCGCGGCAATGCCCACCAAGCCCGCGATGGACGCGGTGTTGACGATGGTGCCGCCGGTTTTTAATAAATGCGGAATTTGGTATTTCATGCACAGAAATGTGCCGCGCAGATTAACAGCGATGACTTGATTGAATAAACCTTCGTCATAATCTGCGGTCAAGGCTTGCATAGCGCCCAGGATACCGGCGTTATTGACGGCGTGATCCAAGCGGCTAAAGCGTTGTAAGCAGGTTTGCATCATGGACTGTACGCTGGCGCTGTCGGCGATATCCACCTCGCAGGCAACGGCCTCGCCCCCTGCTTGCTGAATCTGCGCGACGGTGTGCGTTAACGAGGAAAAATCGCGATCCGCCACCAGGACTTTTGCGCCCTCGCTTGCAAAGGCGAGCGCAGTGGCCTTGCCGATCCCCGATCCGGCACCGGTCACCAGCGCCACTTTATTCACAAAACGCTTGTCCATAACCGTCTCTCCTTTGCAGCATGTTACATTGGGTATGGCAACTGAAACTTCGGTTGCGAGAAAATGAATCTATTGTGGATTTATTTTATCATAATTGAGAAAGTAACCTGTTGCCATAAGCATAGCAAGGGCCACTTACAGAAAACGGGGTTCTTGGGATGTTATTGAAACTTGTCAGGAAAAACAACGACGTTCAACGCAAAATAGACACTGAATCGAGCAAAAAATGGCGGAGAGGGCGGGATTCGAACCCGCGTGGGGCGGTAAAGCCCCCAACCGATTTCGAGTCGGTGCCGGTGTGACCGCTTCGGTACCTCTCCGTAAAACTGTCGCCCCACCACGATGGGACGAAAGGGCGCTCATAATAACCCAATAGGGCCGTTATTTCCACTTGGCACCGGTTCTAAATACTATTTTTTTGCAAACGACCCCGCTTCCAAGGCCGTGAACACGCGCAAGGCATTACGCCGATTGCCCGCATCGAACGCCGGTAAACCCTTGTATTTACTCCAATCCACCGCCCCGTAGGCCTCATCAAAGGGCATCATGTCGTTCACCGCCGCAAGCATTTTGGTATACATCAGTTGCAGATAGTCTTTGGTAAATCCAGTGCCATCGGCGACATCTTTGAATGCCTTGCCGTGCCCAGGCACCACCACGTCCGCCGGGACGCGCGCAATTTCTTCTAACTTGGCAATCCAATGCGCAATATCGTCGCCACCGACAAACGGAATACGCCCGTTAAACACCAAATCGCCCGTCAATAATACCTTTTCATTTTTTACATATACGCTCAGATCGCCTTCCGAATGCGCCGATCCAAAATGCATGACTGCGAATTCCGTGTCGCCTAATTTAAATGTAAAATCTTTATCTACATAATGATCGGGGCGCAATAAACGCGTCTCCGCGTTCACCCAAGGTTTCAGTGATTCGCGCCGTTCTTCTAAGCGTTTTTCTGCAATCTCGGATGCCAGATAATTGTCTACTTCGACGGGCGCGTAGGTCTCCGCCCCTAAGGCCTTGAACACCTGCATGCCATAAATATGATCCGCGTGGTAATGCGTTATAAATACCTTTTTGATCGGTTTGCTGCTGATTTTCTGCAGCCGCTGCAATAACATTTCTCCCAACGACGGCGTCCCTAACGTATCTACAATCACCCAGCCTTCTGTTGTCAACACCGCTGCGGCATTCGAAATAAAACCTGCATTTTCTGTCGCGACACCGGGTAATCCCTGCACATAATAAACATACGCCGAGATCTGAATTAATTTCATTTCCACGTCCGGAAACGGCACGCTCTGCGCCGCCCAGACCTGCCCCGCGAATAAACTCAATATACCGGCAATAATTTTACGCATCGCTAACGCCCCTCGCTTTTACCCGTTCTACGTCGTCGAAAAAAATTTTGTAATAACCGTGTTGAAGCGTCCGCTAAACACCCCGCCGACAACTCGACGACATGATTTAAACGCTGTTCACATAACACATTATACACGCTACCCGCCGCACCCGCCTTGGGGTCTTGCGCGCCATACACAACGCGCGCCACTCGTGCGTGCAAAATCGCGCCCGCGCACATCACACACGGTTCCAAGGTCACATAAAGTGTCGTATCCGGCAAGCGATAATTGCCTATCTGCCGGGCCGCATCGCGCATCGCGACGATTTCCGCATGCGCAGTGGGATCATGATCGGCGATGGGACGATTATAGCCTTGGCCGATAATCTCGCCTGCCTGCACCACCACCGCACCGACCGGCACTTCACCTTCCGCCTCGGCGCGTTGCGCGAGCATCAGTGCATGTTCCATCCAACGCTCGTCTTGTGCGGCGATGAGGGTCATTCCCATTCGATTGTAAACGAGCCTAATAAATAATGCATATACAATGCCTTACGTGTAAATGAAGACTGTATACCATCAAAAATACCATTCCCAAAAAATTCTATAGCTTACTGAATGACCAAACAACGGGAATCGACCCCGTGGAGGTTTCAAGTCCTCTCCTCGGCGCCAAATTCACAAACCATAGCATCCACCAGCAAGGCCTGGAATGTCGCAACCCCTCTTTATACCTTTCGTGCTCTGTCCAACGCGCCAGTCAGAGATATGGAGAATTTTCCCAGCTCGACTACCCCAGCACGCTTTCTATATTTCCTGCGTCAAACCAATTCTCTACTGTTTTAATAGCTCCGACAGAGAGTTCTTGGGTAAACAATAGAGCCAATCGTCTTTTTGGTCTTGAGCACGCAACGTAAAACAAATTCCTGTTCTCCTCAAAGGCGGCGCGTTCCTTTTCGTTCAGCGCGTCCTGATTGGGTACGTTTTCGAGCATTTTACCGAAATTATATTTGTTCCAGCCGCGCCCTATAACAACCAGAACATTCTCAAACTCAGCGCCTTTGACTCCGTGTTTTGTCTCGAACGGCGAGTGCCCATCAAGATAGTTCGTTACGGAGATGATCTCCTGATACGGAACCTCATGCAGTTTCTGAACCTCACTCAGTGAACGGGGCATTTCCTCGCCTGATGCCGGATCAAACGCTTCAAGCCGAAGTTCCAGCTTCTCCGCCGCATCGGAAAGTCGAGGAATCTTGGCTTCGCGGAAATGCGCGACGACATCGGCAATGTGTAGTGGTCAAGTTATTTCGGACACCTCGATAGGTTTTTTTGTAGTCCTCTGAC
>CAKKRP010000045.1:0-20143 GCA_919902765.1 Gammaproteobacteria bacterium
ATTCGAACCCACGACCCTTGGCTTCGGAGGCCAATACTCTATCCATCTGAGCTACGGGCGCATGGCCGCCTAGTATAGCATAGGGTTTACGCCTTCCCCAGCATTCCGCGCAGATTGGCGAGGTGGGCTTGGCCACGTTGCTGGCTTTGCTCGGGGTTGGGCTCGGCGCGCGCCTCCCATTGCAAATCTTCGGCGGGCAGTTCCTCTAAAAACCGGCTGGGTACGCATTCGATATTTTCCCCATAGCGACGCCGCCGCAGTGTATGGCTGAAGGTCAGCGTCTTCTGCGCGCGGGTGATGCCCACATAGGCCAAGCGCCGTTCTTCTTCTATATCATCCGCTTCTATACTCGAACGATGCGGCAATAATTCTTCTTCCATCCCGGCGATGTAGACATGCGGAAATTCCAAGCCCTTGGCCCCGTGCAAGGTCATCAGGCTGACTTGATCGGCTTGATTATCGGCATTTTGACGATCCAAGATATCCATTAAGCACATGTGCGCCACGATATCGCCCAAGGTCTGACGCGGGTCGCGCTCGTAGAGCTCTTGCGTCCAGGTGACCAGCTCCCAAACATTTTCCATGCGTTTGGCCGCTGCTTTATCGTCTTTGGAATTATCGACCATCCAAGATTCATAATTGATTTCTTTGATCAGATCGCGCACCACGGCGACCGGATCACCCCGTTTGCCGCGTTCGCGCAATTCGTCCATCTGGCGCGTAAAACGCCGCAGGCGCGCCAAGGCCGACTCGCCTAAATGTTGTTCCAAGCCTAATTCGTCCGCCGCATCGATCAGGCCGACCTGGCGGCTGGAGGCGTAAATGCCGAGCTTTTCCAGCGTCGTGGGGCCGATCTCGCGGCGCGGGGTGTTGACGATGCGCAAAAACGCCGTGTCGTCGGCCGGATTGGCCAACAGGCGTAAATAGGCCATGATATCTTTGACTTCGGTGCGTTCAAAAAAAGATTGGCCGCCGGTAATGAAATAAGGCACGCGCAGGTCACGCAAGGCCTTTTCGAAGACGCGCGACTGGTGATTGCCGCGATAAAGAATCGCGTAGTCGCGAAATGCCGTACGGTGTTGGAATTTATGGCTCAAAATCTCGCTGACCACGCGCTCGGCCTCATGCACATCGTCGTTACAACGCAGCACGCGCAACGCGTCGCCGGGTCCGAGTTCGCTCCATAATTTTTTTTCAAATACGTGCGGATTATTGGCGATCAAACGGTTTGCGGCCTTTAGAATGCGCCCCGTAGAACGATAATTTTGCTCCAGTTTTACTAAGGTCAAGCGCGGAAAATCTTGCTGCAAGCGCTCCATATTTTGCGGCCGCGCACCGCGCCACGCATAAATGGATTGATCGTCATCGCCCACCACCGTGAGCGCGCCGCGCGCGCCGACGATCAGTTTGACTAATTCATATTGCGTATTGTTGGTATCTTGATATTCGTCCACCAACAAATACCGCACCCGGTTTTGCCAGCGCTCGCGCACTTCGGGATCGCGCAGTATTTGCACGGGCCGCAAGATCAAATCGTCAAAATCGACGGCGTTATAAGCGCGCAAGCTTTGGTGATAGGCCGCATACAGCCGCGCATGGGCATGCGTCAACTCATCGGTGGCGATGCGCAACGCGTCTTCCGGCGCTAATAAATCATTTTTCCAACGCGAGATCTGCCACTGACCTTGCTGCAATTCTTCATTGTCGCTAAGATTTTTTTTGGTCAACTCGCGCAACAAAGACAAGGTGTCGTGCGCATCGAAGATCGAAAACCCGGACTTTAATCCCGCATGCACCAACTCACGGCGCAATAAATTCAGCCCGAAGGTATGAAACGTCGATACCATCAAAGCGCGCGTCTCTTTGCCGCCCATCAATTGGCCAATACGCGATTTCATTTCGCGCGCGGCCTTGTTGGTGAAGGTGACGGCGGCGATGACGTTGGGCTTGTAGCCGCAATCTTGGATCAAATAGGCGATTTTTTGCGTAATCACGCGCGTCTTACCGCTACCCGCGCCCGCCAGCACTAATAACGGACTGTCAATATGCCGCACGGCATCGCGTTGGCGAGGATTTAGGCCGGACATCGGGACTACCGCAATGATTTGGGGTGGCTATTGTACCCCGACCAAGCCGCCGCAGGCACGCCCGCAACCGGATTTAACTATTCAGAAGATCCCCATAGCGTCGATATAGGCTATATATGGTAACGTTTTGTAGCATCGGCGGTGCTAGGGCCGGGGTATTTCAAATATAACGAAGCGAGAAACAGGTATGCGCTTAAATCGACCACTAGCGGATCCCAAGTTATATCGACAACTGCGGTGTGATATCGAAGTCCTAGCGGCCACCGAAACGGCTTATAAAACGCGACCTTGCCAAAATTGTGCGGTGTCCTGTCCGCGCTGCGCCTCCACGCACTGTACCTGCGGCTGCCACCCGCAATGTCCGCAGGCACGCGTCCAATTGTCCATCGAGGGCGCGGCCATGCCCATCGAGTCATATATCGCGCCGCTGGTATTTTCGCTCACCACGTTAAAAATATTCGTTACGTATTGGTCTTGCGAGGGCCATTGTAGCCGCGACGGGCTATGGATAAGAATTCCACAAGTGTGGTTTCATTGCCGGTCATTGGCCCATGTGCGCTTGTTACACGATTGGTTAAGCCAACAATGGATCCAAAAAAAGATATCTGTACCCTGGGTCGTAATGCTGACGCACGCAGGCCTGACATTGGATACCGGCTTTTGCCTACAACCCGAGCTTAACTTCCATCCCGAAGCGACACTGCCGATGTTGCAACACGACGCCTTGCATCTCGGCCAGGCGCTGGCCCCAGGGCTGGTCGCCCAGGCGGGCGAAATGATGGCAAAACACCTACACTTCCCTGGCTAACGAACACATTGCCAGCGCTGACGCGTGCGCAAAAAAAACCCCGCGCAGAGGCGGGGCAAAGGGAAGATCGTCAACTGGAAACCTATTAGAAGGGCAAACCGTGAGTTTGCGCACCCATAAACATCAATAACGGAATCGACAACACGGTGTTGGTGCGCGAGGCCAAAAATGCGACGCGACCGGCCTTGGCCTTGGCGGCATCATCCACTGTCACAATGCCCAGTACCTTTTTCTGATTCGGCCATATCAACACCCACACATTGAATAACATGATGGTGCCCAACCATGCGCCTATGCCGATATTGACGGCCGGTGCCTGTAACGTAAATGCTTTGACAAACAGCCCATTGCTGCCTAAATAGGCGGCGCCGGACAACCACGTGACCACCGCTGACCAACGAAACCACAACAAGGCACGCGGCGCAATGTGCTTGGTGATACCGGCCACAGTGCCATCGGCGCGCGCGGCCGCGATACCGGGGGTTTGCACAAAATTAAAATAATACAGCAGGCCTATCCAGGTAATCCCGGCCAGGAAGTGTATCCAACGATCTAATGCTAGAAATTCCATGATCATCCTCTTCTGTCGATAATGTTTGCAGACCGGTGATTAGGCACCCATCATAGCCTTCGCTACGAACGCCAATACGATGGCCAATACCACGCCGGTGATAATAGTGCCGCCTATAGAATCGAGGGGAGTCTTCATCTTTTTCCTCACAATATCAGGGTGAAACAATCCTTACTAATCTAGTTTGGTATTCTAATCGAGTTCTCGCCAAGACTCAATCACAGTTTTATTATGTGTTTAGCACACGCTATGCACCAGGGCATTATAGTGATAAACCGCCTGCGGGGTGATGAAAAATCTGGGTTTATATGGGGGATTTGGATTTTTTAACGCTGACAGTGTGTACACCAAAACGTATTGCGTTGTGCGACGATTTGGTTGCGGATTAAGTTTCCGCAGACTCGACACGCTTCGCCGCTCCGGCCGTAGACCAATAATTGCTGTTTAAAATACCCAGGATTGCCATCCGCATGTAAAAAATCGCGTAAGGTGGTTCCGCCCGCGTCGATGGCTTGCGCAAGAATTTGGCGAATGGCGTCCGCCAACGCCACATAACGCATCGCCGACACGCGATTGGCGGCGCGCAACGGGTGAATTCCGGCGCGGAATAAGGCCTCGCTGGCGTAGATATTTCCTACGCCCACACATACCGTTTGATCCATAATATAGGCCTTGACCGACACTTTACGCACCCGCGCATGGGCCGCCAAATGCGCGCCGCTGAATGCATCCTCCAGCGGTTCCGGACCTAGCGCGTCGAGCAACGGGTGTTGCAAAGGCTCTGCGCCTGCCCACACCATCAAGCCGAAACGCCGTGGATCATGCAAGCGCACCACGATGCCCGAATCCAGGCGGATGCACACGTGATCATGCTTGCGACGCGGCTGCGCCGGGTCATCGATGCGCAAACTGCCCGACATACCTAGATGCACTAATACACTGCCGCCGGTGAAATCAAACAGCAAATATTTGGCACGTCTTCGAATATCGACCCAATGGGCGTTTTGCAAGCGCGCGGCCATATCGGCGGGCACTAAATAACGCAGCCGGGCTTGATGCACGCTGATCTCGACCACGCATCGGCCTTGTACATGCGGCAACAAACCACGGCGAGTGGTTTCTACTTCGGGCAATTCCGGCATAATGGGTTAACGCGGTTGCGCGTTTAAATGCAGTGAAAAATCGGTCAAGCGCTGCACGACATCGAGCGGCAATTTATACATCAGGCCAAAGTCATCGCGCAACAACCATGCGTCCACTGCGGTCGTGACAATGCGAAACTGGATTTTTTGCCCCTTCACGGTCGCTAATGTCACCACTTGTTTGGTGCTCATTTTTGGATCGATGCGTTGCACCTCCATGCCTTGCGCATAGCGCCATTCATCGACAAATGCGGTCGCCGCGTCGGCGCTAACTTGCATCACCGCACCATATATTCGCCACCCGCCTTGCGTATCCTGCGCGACCCGCCAACGTCCCAAATCAATCGCCTGCAAGTCAGGCTTACCCGGCAGCAATTGTAAATCTATCCACTCGATAGGATCCAACGACAATTGCCGGAACACCTTGTCTTCGATCAGATTCAACACGCCGTTAACCAACACATAACGACGATTAGTGATCCCTTCCAAACTGCCTAAGGCGATCACTGTGGCATCGAATTTGACTTGCATCAGCGGCGGATCAAGTGCAAATTTTTGCAGATCTTGCGCGGTGACAGGCAATTGCGTACCACTCTCGCTCACCGGCAAACGCAATACGTTGTCGATACGCCAACCGGCGGCGGGTAATGCGCGACCATCCACATCCACCGTCCACTGGTTATTAACTCTTTTCAAGGTTAATTCATCTTGTCCGCGGCGTGTGATGTGGATCTGCGAGATCCGCTCGGGTGTGAGCTGTGTCAAACGCACGAACACCGGCATGGATTGTTCGACTTTCCCCGGCTGCCACCATGCAATCGCCGCCGCCGCCAGTAACAATACGCCCAATATAAAATTGAGAAGATTACCCTTGCGCATTGCTACCGCC
Source organism: Gammaproteobacteria bacterium (assembly GCA_919902765.1). GTDB lineage: Bacteria > Pseudomonadota > Gammaproteobacteria > S012-40 > S012-40 > CAKKRP01. The sequence continues at coordinate 5,498 of CAKKRP010000045.1, forward strand.
GCCTCCGCACCCACCAAATACGCGTCCCCGCCACGATTAACACCAGCGGAATTACGCCCAGCAACACCACGCGCAATCCGCGCACCGCCAACACTGACAAGTCTAAGGTTCTATCCAGTGGATTGCGCGCGGGCACCGTCATCAACACATCGTCACGGCTCAGCCAATTGACAATATTCAAGCCTAAATCCAGATTCCCCCCTTGGCCCAAATACATATCACTGACGAAATCGCCGTCGCCGACGATGACGACACGTTGTTCGCCGCCATCGGCGCTGTCATTACTATCGGCCTTATCGTCTGTTTTTACAGTGTTGACGGCGCGCGTGAATGCAACCCCCAAGGCCAGTGGGCCGGGGATATCCTCGCCCTTGTTAAAGGTCAGCTCCACCCCTAAATCGCCGGTCTTGGCCCACGTGCGCGGCAAGGATTCAAGAAATATCTCATGTTCCCAATCGCTGTTATCATTGGCCTCGAGGCCCCGCGCCTCGGGAAAAACCGTGTCGAAATTGAATTGTCGGGTGATCGGATGAAAGATATAGTCGCTGACCACAATGAAACGCGGATCTTTAAATCCGACATAATCATGCTGCGGATCCACCAAGGTGCCTGGCAATAGCTCGACACCCAAGCGCTCGGCGATTGCCTCCAAACCGCGACTGGGGCCGGGCTCGCTCAACCACAGCAGGCTACCCCCTTGTTCTAAATAATTTTGTAAAATAGTCACCTCGCCGGGCAAAAATTTACGCTTTGGCCCCGCGATAACCACTGCCGTGGTGTTGTCCGGTATCCGCTTATCATTTACTAAATTCAAGGTACGGGTTTTGATACCGCGATTTTCCAATTGTTGCACCCATTGCGTATAGTCTTGCGGCGTCGCCCCATGCGGCGCGCGTTCGCCGTGACCTTCGACAAACGCCAGCCAGCGCGAGCCGCCACGCACCAACCGCTGCAAGGCATTGCTTAGGGCCTGCTCGTTCAGATCCTGCACGTGTTCGGTGCGTCCGTCGTAGGTAACAATGAGTTCGCCGTCGATGGTGACACCTAATTCGCGCACCACGCCCGGCTCTGTTTCAGGATTGACATATTTTAATTCAACCTGTTTATGCGCGCGCTGAAACAAGCCCGCTAAGCGCGCCACCTCCCGTCGCACCGCATCATTGCCGCTGGTGACAAAGGCCGTCAGCACCACCGGTTTGGTGATGGATTTCAGCAAGGCCAGACTACTTTCGTTGAGCGTGTTACGTTGATTAAAAGTGACATCGGCGGTGAATTCGTAACGCGTACTTAAAAACGCCAGCATGCCCGCTAACAGGCTAAATAACGCGTAAAATAGCGTATTTTGTACGCGCAATCTTCGTTTCAATTCACGAGTGACTTCCATAGGATCGCCCTTAATGCGGCAGTCGCCGCGCATCTAAACGGCGCACGCTTAGAATCAGAAACAAGGCGATAAACAACAGGTAGTAAAGCACATCGGCGCTACTAAACACGCCCTCCATTAACGATTCGTAGTGATGCAATATCGACATATAGGCCAACACATTGCCAACCACGGTATCGCCGGATTTTCCCGCCCAATCGACGACCCACAACAATAATAACAAGCCGAAAGAGCTGATCGCCGCCACCGCCGGATAGATTGTAAGCGTGGAGATATAGAGCCCTGCCGCACAAAACGCCCCCGTCAATAATATCCCGCCCATAAGACCGGCGGCATACATACCGATATCCAATTGACCGCCGATATAAAGCGCCAAGGGCATGCACGCAACCATCCCCCACATCGCGCCAAAGAATATCATCACACCGAGGTATTTTCCGAGCACAATCTCCAACATGGAAACCGGCGCGCTGAACAGCAGCGTCAATGTTTGATTGCGGCGTTCTTCACTGATTAAACGCATCGTCAATATCGGCGCAATAATCAGCGCGATGACCGCGCCGTTGCGAAACAGCTCCGCAACCACCACCTCGGTCACGCCGGGCGCATTGTCCATGCCCGCCAAGCGCGGTTGTACACGCAAAAATAATTCGACTTGCGCCAAAAACATGTAGCCCAGCAAAAATTCGACGACGGCTAACACTACCCACGCCAGCGGTGATAGAAACAAGCTGCGCACTTCACGACCGGCGATCACCCTTATGCCCTTCATGCCTCACCCCGCGCCGCGCTGACGACGACCTCGTTTTCGGTCGTCGTCAGATTGACAAAAATATCCTCTAGCGACACCCTTTCCGGTATTAATTCGTACAAACCCCAACGCGCGGCGACGCTACGCTCCACCACGGCCTCGGCGGGATTTTGCGTAGGCGCGTAATGCAACCGAAAACGCCCTTCGGGTAAAGACTCCGCATTCAGCACGCCGGGGATTTCCAGCAGGGTCGCTACACCGGGAGGCTGACGCATCGCCAATGTCAGCGTTGACGATTGCATACGCTGGCGCAAACCATCAATGGTGTCGGACATCACTAAACTTCCGTTATTAATGATTTGCACGCGGTTACAGATCGCCTGCACCTCCGGCAAAATATGGGTCGAAAGTATCACACTGTGATCGTTGCCCAGCTCGCGTATCAAGCCACGAATATCGCGAATTTGTATTGGGTCCAAACCGACGGTAGGTTCGTCCAAGATCACGACCGGCGGACCGTGTATGATGGCTTGGGCGATACCCACGCGTTGCTGATAACCTTTGGACAAATTACCGATCAAACGCGCCCCGCAGGCGGTCAGTCCACAACGCAATTTGGCGTGATCGAGCGCATTGCGCAAACGTTCTTTGGGCACCTGATTGAGACGCGCGCAAAACAATAAATATTCATCGACCGTCAGCTCGCGGTATAAAGGCGGGTGTTCGGGTAGATAACCGATGCGCGATTTGGCATGCTTAGGATCATCAAGCATATCGACCCCATCGATCAACACCCGCCCGGCGCTGGGCGCCAGATTACCGGTGATAATCTGCATCGTGGTAGACTTACCCGCGCCGTTCGGACCCAGGAATCCGAGCACGTCGCCACGCCGCACCTCAAACGATACCTCATGCACGGCCAACGTACCGTCATAGGCAAGCGATAGGCGCTCGGCGGCGACCAAGGGGAGACTCGTGTTGACATCGTTCATGTCCCACAGTGTAGGGCCAGCGCGCGGGCTTTGCCAGTGTTAATTCAAGGCCCCCGTACTCCCGGTCGCAGGGCCCGGCTTAATGCTGACAAAAGGCGCATAGTGGATAATAGCGCAATTCGTAACTTATGGAGAAATAACATAAATATGTCACTTCTTCGGCTTGATCGGGTTAACTAATATGCGCCAACTTGCGCTTCCGATCGCGTTTATACTGACCATCCTGCTCACGGGCTGCGGCAAGGCCGCCACCGATGACACCCATGAGTCTGTCAATATCACCTCCGACGCCTATTGGATCGCCTATCGCGATGGGCAACAAGGGGGCTGGACGGTACTCGCCAATGGATATTCACAAGGAAAAATGGAAGTGCGCAGCTTTTCATTCCGCGTCACCGCCAGTGATCGTAAATATGCCGTGGTGTTGGTATGCGATTCTGGCGATACCAAACTATTCCCGCATGAGGTGGAAATTTATTATACCCATGTCGCAGATATTCGAGCCATCGCACGCCGCTGCAATCAGCCGGAGGCCCGGCAACTATCGTTGTTGACAGGTATCGTTAAAGTCGATCAATACGGCCCCCGCCTTGGCGAGCAGCGCGTCATTTTTGCAGGCCCTTGGGGACAATTAGAAGATTTCCGCGCCTTCTCTCAGCTAGTCCCGCAGCAACGAAAATTCGATCTATTGACCGTTTTAATGAATATCGATGGCGCAGGAAATTTGACGCCCGAACGTTTCGCATTTTTGCGGGATTACAGCGTAAACAGCGATTTATATTCCATCGCCGTGGATTTTGCGGACACCCGATATGCCTTCCCCGCCACGCTATCATCCCCCAAGCAAATCTATACCAACGCCGACATTGACATTGCCAGCGGCGAAACCTTGTACACCGGCGTGGATTTTGTCAGCAGCAATGGTCAGAGCCTTAATTTATTGCGCGCCTCGCGTGTTGAAAGCACACTTAACGGGGCCAGCGGCATAAGCTACATAGGTATTCCGGATCGCCCGGCGTCGCCGGACAATCCGGTGACACAACTACCCCGCGAAGGCCACCGCGCCTATGCCTATGTCACCGATGCGCGTACCATCGACGGGGTACACCCCGTGGTGCGCAGGGTTGTCAGCATGTTTCGCGAGCCGCGCGATGCGATACTCGAGGTGCCGCGTGCGCCCGATCCGTCCCTAACGATATTTTCTCTCAAACGCGATAATGCGTCGCTCAACCCCGTACAAGTGAGCTGGACGACTGCAAACGACGCGCACTTTGGCCAACCCGGTATTTGGTATTTTCAAATCAAAGAAACGGCGCAAGATCAGGCAACCGCAGTCAATTTTATCCGCTCTTTTTGGCGCGTGACCGCCTCGCGCGGCTGGTTTAACGGCCAAAACGCAGACGCGATTACGGATTTCATTCTCGCACCGGCCGGCGAATTACGCGCCTTACCAGGCTGGTCTGCGGAATGGGAGGCTGACGCGAACAACCCGCTAGCGACGGCATCGCGCGTGGAATTCGCAAGGGCCGATCATATGCAAGCCGTGGCCAACGCGCTGTTACACGAAGTGATCACCGACGGCGTTACGTTCGGCGAAATTAGACATTATCAGGATCTGCCCTAGTGCTTACCACGAGTATTGTCTTAATCGGTACCGGCATGCTCGCGGGCATACTCGCGGGTTTGTTGGGCGTGGGCGGCGGACTGATTATGGTACCGATACTTTCTTATTTGTATGCCAGCGAACTAGGCGGCGTGGCCGCCACCATGCCCTATGCCCTGGGCACGTCGTTAGCCACCATAGTATTCACCGCCAGCGTAGCGGCCTACACGCACCATAAACATGGCGCTGTCACGTGGAATATCGTTGGCGCACTCAGCCCCGGGCTGGTCATCGGCACCTTGTTCGCCGCCATAGTCGCGAGCCGCGTACCCGGCGAGGCCTTGCGCATTTTTTTCGGCATATTTGTCATCGCGGCGGCATGGCAAATGTGGTCCAACAAACGCCCGCCTGCGTCACGCACACTCCCCGCTTGGCGCGGCTATAGCGCCGCTGGAACATTTATCGGCGTCATTTCCGGCCTGGTGGGCATAGGCGGCGGAACGCTCACCGTGCCGTACCTGATCTGGCACGGATTGGCGGCGCAACGCGCGGTTGCCATTTCATCGGCTTGCGGAATCTCTATCGCGTTGGCGGGCATGCTGGGATATGCATGGAGCGGCCCTGCGCATGCAAGCACCGCCTATACCACAGGCTATATTTTGTGGCCGGCAGCGGGACTATTGGCCATCGGCAGTATGACGATGGCGCCGGCCGGCGCCATCCTCGCCCATCGCCTACCCGCCCAACAATTAAAACGCGTCTTTGCAATATTGCTCACCTTGATCGCGTTGCGCATGTTGTGGGCTTGATGATGCATCGCGCACCAATCCCCATCAGGAATTTAATTCTTTAAACGCCCTATCCAACCGCTGCTCTATGCGTCGTTTATAATGCAAATATAATATCGTGGGGATTTTTCGGTTCTGCTCCAATCCCAACATACCCGGCGCTAAATCTATGTCTGTAATATAACACGGATAATCGGTGCCGCCGCCCGCGCGCAACGCGGCGATATATTGCGCCACCACCTCAAATAGTTTATCGCCGAATTCGAGTGATGAAAATTCTTTGTTGTCGCAAAATACACGGAACGACGCACGCTCATCCACAAATTCGCCGATCACACTGATATTGAAATAGCGCGGATCTACGCGCTCATACTCCATCTCGTGGCGTTCGATATAGGGATTATTATTTTTGGTGACGATTTGGTAAAATTCAAGCTTTTCCGGCAAGATCGTCCGCCCGCCGACACCCGCCAATGCGGCCTGACGACGGGTCACGCTTTTTAGAAAAATTAAAAAATGATGCACCAGACTGTCGATGATTATCTCACTGGATTCCTGCACAAACAAGGCGCCATTCTCGTCAAACACAAACAACAGGGTACGATCCCCCTTCACCTGATAAAAGGTTTGCACAATACCGGCCTTGTTGGCGCGAAAAAGTATCGGCAAAAATGTGCGTCGCAATGTATAGCGCTCCGCATATAGCGGACTGAAATTGAACAACGGCCGCTCTAAAAACGTCAGTAACTTGGCGTATCCATCGTGATATTCATAGCGTAATTTATTTAGATCTTGATACAGCGCATAATATCCGTTCTCCGCTTGCACCACAAAACGCGCGTCCGGGTGGCCGCGCAAGCCGAAATAAATATCTATCACTTCGTCCCACACGGCCTTGACGCGCCCGGCGATCGCGTGCCCGATATGGGCCGAGAACGAATATAAATTTATCGGCGGCGGGCCGTCGTAATTCGACAACGGACTCCATTGTATGTATTGACATACCGCCTCCATAAAACCCGCCATACCTTGATAGTGAAACACATAAACTTCACTCCAAGAGGTCACAATCACCAAGTCTATCGCCTGCACTAAATTTTCCTTCGCGGATCCGAAGTGAAAAATCTCGTGCATTTGGTCGATAATTTGCCGCTCCATACCCGTTTGCGCGGCCTTCGGCGTACGTCCGACGTTAATAAACATTGCCGATTGGACAATGCGCGACGGGACGGAGTAACTTTTCACATTCGCCTGCGGCACGCGCAGGCCGGGGAAAAGCTCCTCTAGCGACTTTAAAACCGATTTTATTTCCAAACTTATGCGCTCGCGCGCGGGCGAGTGTATCGCAAAATAAGTATGTTCACCGATCACACCGTTAAAGTAACACCACGCGACCAACTCCACGATACCATGCGCGGCCTTTAACGGCCGATGTTTCCCGACATCGGCGATATCGACCCTGCCGCGAAACAGAAACCAACTTTCCCCCTTACCTTTCGGGTCGTGAAAAATTGTCACATTTTCCTCATCCGGAGCGGGCGCAATACCCAAATTCACCATTTCAATTTTGCCCGCCTTGCGCTCAAAAGAGGCGTAGAGTTTTCTACCCAGGATAGTAAGATCCTCCTGGCGCAATGTGGATCCGACTTCTTGCTCACGCGCAAACTGCGATAAAAACGCATAGCTTTGCGTTAGGTCTTTCACCAATGCATTTCTTTCTTCTTTGATCCTATCTATTTTCCAATCACTGCGATTATCCAGCATCGCCACCTGCGCGTCGGTCCAAACCCAGCCTTTTACCAAATCCAGCACCACGGATGCGCGCCACTGATTATGCATTTTTTTATCTGTCACGGGCATTTCCAGCTTAATATAAAAATAGCGCCGCACGTTCTCCAAACGCTCACTGTCCATGCGCGATGACAAGTAATCGTCCAGACGAGCGATCAAGCGTAAATAGGGATCGGTATGTTCGATTTGCAGTTTCCCCTCATACATATCCCTTTTCAATTCCGTACACAACAACAGCGTATTTGGATAGGCATGGGCATAGGATTCCGTCAACAGAATCTTCAATACCGACTTAAAAGGCGAATCTATCGCTTTGTAGACTTGCCAAACGGCGGCGCCAAAAAATTCCTGTATGGGAGCCCTGGCGATCCCGCCAAAGTCGATAAATTCATTGTCACTAAGCAAATTTTTGCTGCTTATTTTTTTTACCGCTTGTGCGTAGTCGCCATCGGCGTCGGGAGGCACAAACCACCACACCGGAATACGCCCGGCAATCCATAAACTGGTGCGGTAAAATTCATCCAGCAATAAATAATGCTGCGCGCTGCCGCTACTCTCGTCCGACAACCCCTGCAATTGTCCAGCGCGAAAGCGTTCGGGATTCATCAAGAAAAAATGCACTTCCAACTCTAACGTGCCCGCCCATCTTTCCAATGCGGTGGTTTTTTCCTGCAATTTCGTCAACTCCGCGTCGTTAAGGCTTTCTCGATGACACAGCCAAATATCCAGATCGCTATGCGTGGAAAAGGCGATAGACCCCGCGCTACCCATTAGAAAAACGGAGAAAATATCGTGCTGCCGTATGGGCTTGCGCGTATGCACAAAATCGTTACTAAAATGTTTTATGGAGGCGAGGGCGCTGGGCGTCGGTAAATACCCGGATACGCCGGCCGGCGCGTCGTCACCCACATAACCCGGCAACATGGCGTGGTTGTAATGCAGCAGCACAGGCAGCAAATCAAGAAATACCCGCTGCTTGACGTGCAGCATCTGCGCAGTGCGATCATAGCGTTGCGCATTCAGTTGGATAAAACGCTTGCGGGCGATATTGATCGAGGCGGCGGAGGGTCCCGTCATTGGCGTAACGTCCTAGCTATTACAAAATATATCAATCGACACTCCGCACGCCCTGGCCCGCAATCCACCCGTCCATGCAAAGACCCGCGCGGACCAGCGGGGCGATACTCGCTCGGTCGGCACAATATCTGCTGTATCGGCATGTGGCTGGAAAAAAAGCAGGGTGTGTTGGATTTTAACCGGCGCAACGAAGCTACTTTCTGCGAACAATCGAAATAGGGTATGCTAATGAGGTAGTTACGCCTTACCAAGTGTATAACCTCTTAAGGAGTATTGATATGACCGGGACGTTAGATGCTGCGATTGCGACCGAATTGTTGCGCGTAGCCCCATGCGGCGTCGTCGTATTAAGTGCGGAGGGCCGGATAGAATGGCACAATCCCGCTGCGGAACGCCTTTTGGGACTAAAGTCAAATGAATTACTAGGCCGGGCCTTGGACGACTTACAAAGCCGTTTAATGGACCCTACTGCGGACGATCATTTGTTTCGCGTCAACCGCGCGGAAGGCGGGGCGGTTTATATCGAAATGGCGCTACAAAAGCTCGGCACGCGGGTCGCCGCCATTTTAACGGATGCGACGAGCCTATTGCAGGCGCAGGAAGAATGTCAATCATTGGCGAGCCAACTACGCGAAAAAGATCCGGCCGACCCACTCACCGGCATGATGAACCGGCGCGCGCTATTACAAGCCTTCGGCTCGCAAGTGTCACGCTCGCGCCGTTATCACAATCCGCTGTCGGTCATCGCGCTGGAGCTTGCCGAGGGTGCGCACGCCTCTACGGATATCGATAAGGCGTTGGTGTCTATCAGCCAATACCTGCGCGATCAATTGCGTTGGGTAGACCTCATCGGTCGTACTGGGAATGAACAATTCACCCTGGTGTTGCCCGAAACGGGCAAAGAAGACGCGTTGAAATTGGCGACTAAACTTGAAGAACGCCTCAATGAACTGCCCTTATCAGGCTCGGAAAGCGTAAAGATTAAGGCCGTGATGGGCGTGGCCGCCTGGAACAAGGGAGATGACGTGAGCATACTATTAAAACGTTTAGATCAAGCCCTCACCGCCGCGCGCGACCGTGGCGCACCCGCCGTCGAATATCGCTAAACACTCCACCCATCTAGCCCCGAATGCGCCCGGTAAACCGGGCGCATCTGAAGCGTGATAATCACCACATTAACGCGACGCCGACATCTTGCTCGGCAACGGCTTGCCGGGCCGCCAACGCGCCGCCAAGGCCTGCGCCTCTTCGCGCTGCGCGGGTGTCAACAAATGCGCTATGCGTCCGCCGTCTTCCGCAGCCTTATCATAGCCATAGGCCTCCGCCAAATTAAAGCATGTATACGCCAAGACATAATCTTGAGGCACTCCATGACCAACGGCATACATCGCCGCTAGATTATAATGCGCCTTGGCTACACCTTGCTCGGCGGCCTGACGAAACCATTGCGCCGCCTCGAAATAATTGGCCGCCACGCCCTGGCCTTTGTTATACATCACGCCGATATTCAACTGGGCAGCGGCGTAACCTTGGGTCGCCGCAAGTCGATACCACTGCAAGGCCTGCGCGTAATCTTGCGTTACGCCGCGTCCATGCATATACATGATGCCGATATTGAATTGCGCTAAGGCATTGCCTTGTTTGGCCAGATCTTGCCATTTCGCCAAGGCAGTTGCATAGTCGCCAGCCTTCGCTGCCAATAATCCATCTTCAAAACTATCGGCGTGTGCTAACGCACTGCCACCGGCCAACATCGTCACTACTACATAAAGTTGCACGTATTTCATCAGTCACTCCTACATCAAGTCGCCTTGCGGCGTCACTTAGAGTCCATACGTAAATCGCAACTCAATCCTCCAAATTTACTGAGCTATCGCCCCTCTTCTATTGTGTTACACGTTGAGGCAATCATTATCGCTGGTATCCACTTTAACGCTCGCCAACGCGCTAGAGTTGCAAATCGAATACTCAAATACGATAATTGTTCGATAATGAATCATAGTACATGCTCGTGAGCAAATTCTAGTGTCACAAAATTACGACGCTGTCGCATATAGGCAACATATAACAATGGGACAATCACTGCGTTTGTGCGGCAAGTTAGGAATATTACGGATTGCAGTTTAAAATTGGCGCCTACGCCCTCTTGTAGGTCACATCACTAGCCCGTGCGCAACAATTCACGTTCTCCGTCCTGTGATTCTGTTGCAGTATAGGTATCGGGGGCAACCGAGGCGTGGTCTCCATCGACCGTATCCGTACCGGCGTTGCGCTGGTAAAGCGCAGCGCCGAGCTTATGCCAACGCGGTGCATTGTGCGCAAAATCGACCTTAATTGCGTCGGCTAACAACAAAAGGCTTTGCTCAATATTTTTCAAACGCTCCGTACTTGGCAACTCGTTAGACAAATGCGCGAGTCGCTCGCCTATCAATGCCAACGGCTTTGGTCCCGCACCGCTGAACGCGATGGTGGACAATATTTGGATATCGCGGGCCAATACGTCGCTGCCGCTCCTGACGTGTTCGCACTGCGCCCGCCACTGATCCGTCAACACATGGACCTCCGCCGCAATTGAATTGAGTAGCAACGAGAACCCTTGCGCATAAAGTGTTAATGATCCTACCGCCCCTTGATCTACCAATTTTTCAGATTGCATTGCGTACTCCGGCTGATATTGCATCTACACCCATATCAGCAAGAACCGTTCCGAATGCGCATGTCATCGAAATTCACAATCATTTCCGTCTACGACGTATCTGGAACAAGTCGGAACCATCAAATTCGATCTCGCGCGGGCGCCTACACCTATAGTTAAAGAATTAATGCGCCGATAGATCGAATAGTTTTGGCGCCGCTTGCAAGACGCAAGGAACGCATCGCCAGTGTAAAGGTATAAAGTGAGCCGACTAATTTAATGTCTAAAATCGCCGATAATACTGAAGATATTCGAGTTTTAATCGATTTTCCATACCACCGGTACGGCGGGGGCGTGGCAATCTATACACTCATTTTTTCAGGCCTTATCGCCTATTACATAGACAGCCTTAGCCTTGCAATGTTAGTAATTTCATTGAGCATTGTCAGCGGCCTAGCGCTAACAATCCGCATCAGATCTTCGCTACAAAAATGGTGCTTGAATTGGGCGGCGCGGCAACGATGCGACTTACAGTCACACCAAAAACCAATACCTGCCGAGCAAGCGGTCGCGATTTGCCAGGCGAGTTTGCCGATATGGCAACGCCAAATAGAGGCCTCGCGCGGCCAAACTGAACAAGCCATTACCCAACTGGCGGCGCGCTTTTCCGGCATTGTCACGCAGTTACGCAGCGCGCTGGATAGTTCTAAACACATCCCTGGCGCCGCCGCATCCACCGCCGACAGCCACATCAACACCGTTTCACAACGTGCCCAGGATCACCTCACGCATCTCACCGCGACGCTCACGCAGGCCTTTTCGCAAAAGACAAAATTGTTGAACGACATAGGAAATTTAACGGGTTTTGCCAAGGAAATGAATGAAATGGCGGCGGAGGTCGCAAAGCTGGCGGAACGCACGAATTTACTCGCGCTAAATGCCGCTATAGAAGCCGCGCGCGCCGGCGAGCACGGGCGCGGCTTCGCCGTGGTCGCCGATGAGGTGCGTTCACTATCTTCGCAATCCGGCCGTGCCGGGCGTGTAATATCCGAGAAAATAGCGAAAATTACCGCCAATATCAACGAGCTAGTAAAAAATGCCGCGACCTCTGCGCAAGCCGACGCGAGTATGCAACAACAGGCGGAATCAACCGTAAACACCGTATTAAACGAATACCAAGAGCTGACACATGCGCTGTCGGATGCAACAGGTCAATTACGCAACACCGGGCATGGAATATCTAAAGAAATTGAAGAAGTGTTGATTTCGCTGCAATTCCAAGATAAAACTTCACAAATCCTGGGTCACGCTATTAAGCAAATCGACGAACTGACGAAACTTATATCTGCGCCAGACATGCCGGCATTGCCGACCCAAGAACAATGGCTGGAACACCTGGCGGCGGATTACACTGTCGAGGTCGAGAGGATCAATACCGGCCAAGCGCCCGGTGCGACGCAAGGACGTGAATCTCAAGTGTTTTTCTTGTAATGATGAAGGTGAAAGCAGCTCTAAAGAGCGTTTACAAAGTAGAGGTGTCAATATGGGCAAGAAAATTTTGATAGTAGATGATTCGGCTTCGCTACGCCAAGTAGTCAATATCGCGTTGTCAGGCGCGGGTTATCAGGTGGTCGAGGCGTGTGACGGCCGTGACGGCCTGACCAAGGCGGGCGCAGAGAGTTTCAATCTAATCGTCAGCGATGTCAATATGCCGAACATGGATGGATTGACATTTGTAACGGAAGTAAAAAAATTATCGCAATACAAGTTCATTCCGGTCATTATGCTAACCACGGAATCGCAAAACGACACTATCGCCAAAGGGAAAGAAGCGGGCGTTAAAGCGTGGATGGTTAAGCCGTTTAAACCAGATCAAATGTTAGATGCGGTCTCAAAATTATTGCCGCCTTAGCATTTCCACACGGAAGAACTCGAGTTGGCTCTGCCATGGAGGGCATATGACCGAGATCGGCAAACGCATCAACGTATTGATTGTGGATGACTCCGCGTCCGTGCGTAAATTATTGGTAGAAGTGTTATCCGGCGACCCTGAAATTAATGTCATCGCCGCCGTTGCGGACCCTATCCTCGCAATGCAGCGCATGAAAATGCAATGGCCCGATGTTATCAGTTTGGATATCGAAATGCCGCGCATGGATGGTTTGACTTTCCTGCGTCAAATTATGGCGGAACGTCCAACTCCGGTAGTCATTTGTTCAACGCTCACAGAAAAAGGGGCCGATGAGACACTGCAAGCGCTGGCGGCGGGTGCGGTGGAAATTATCACCAAACCGAAGCTAGGCATACGAGAAATATTTCATGAACAACGCGCAATGCTGATCGATGCGATAAAAAGCGCGGCGCGCGCAAAATTGCAGCCCATGCACGCACCCATGCAGAAGCCGAGCCCTAAACTTACCGCCGATGCGATATTGACGCCGCCGGCCGGCACACTAAAAACCACCACTCAACAAATCGTCGCCATCGGCACCTCCACGGGCGGCACTCAGGCCTTAGAACAAATATTGGCCGTTTTACCGCGCGTATCGCCGGGCATCGTCGTGGTGCAACATATGCCGGAGCGCTTCACGACGGCATTCGCCAATCGGCTCAATTCCATCTGTGAAATCGAAGTGCGCGAGGCCAAACACGGAGATCGAGTAACGCCAGGCCTGGCCTTGATCGCACCTGGCGGCCACCATATGTTGCTACAACGTAGCGGCGCTCAATATCATGTGGACGTTGTAGACGGCCCCTTGGTCAGTCGTCACCGCCCGTCCGTTGACGTGTTATTTAGATCGGCGGCTAAATGCGCCGGAAAAAATGCCTTAGGAATCATCATGACGGGCATGGGGGATGACGGCGCAGCGGGGTTATTGGAGATGCGTCAAGCAGGGGCGTATACGCTCGCCCAAGACGAGGCGAGTTGTGTCGTGTTTGGGATGCCAAACGAAGCGATAAAACGCGGCGCCGCCGACAAGGTTCTAAGCCTAAAGGATATTCCAACGGAAATAGTGCGCCGCTGCAGTTAAATTTTCTATTAAAACTATCCAACTCCAACAGTAAAGATTACCGCCCGAGTGGCGATATTACTATATCGCGACTGATCAATGGAATACAGGCATATATGGGCGCAAACGACAGTTTATTGAGCGTACAAGAGCAGGGCAACCACGCGGAAATCGCACTGCATTGCGACCTGACCATACACCACGTTGCAAGACTGCATGCCTCTCTCAAAGACCTGGTAAAACGCTGTGAATCCATCTCCATTGATATGCGTCAGGCGGGTGAAACCGATGTCGCCGGGATACAACTGCTGCTCGCCGTGCATCAAGCAATGAAAAATGAAAATAAAAAATTGCATTTTTCACAGCCTAGCAACATGCTCGCAGACACCGTTAAATTATTAGAACTGGAAAATGTACTTAAGTTTTCAACGGCCGCTGCTGTGTAAACGAAGGATAATTCTATGCCAAATAACAATCCACTCCTCACCTATGTGTCAGAAAGTCTGGAGCTTCTTGAACAGATTGAAAATTCCCTGCTGGCATTAGAACAAGGCCAGCACAGCCCGGAACTGGTAAATGAATTATTCCGCGCCGCGCATACGGTAAAAGGTTCT
>CAKKRP010000045.1:20153-47119 GCA_919902765.1 Gammaproteobacteria bacterium
GGGCTTGTTTGGGCTCGACCATATTGTCAATTTCACGCATGTCGTGGAAACCGTTCTCGACAAGGTGCGCGCAGGTGAGGCGCCGATTAACGGCGAATTGGTGGCGGTATTATTAGAGTGTCGCGACCACATTGAAGGGATGATAAAAGACATCGAGTCCGGTATAGAGCAGTTGGCTCCGGAACGCGTAGAAATAGATTCGACATTATTGGATCGCTTGACGATATTTGGAGGACAACGACGCATACAAAACACCACCATACCAGACACCACATCCATTAAGAAAGCGGAATTGATGGGCTTAATTGCCGAAAGCGATCATTGGCACATTTCGCTACGGTTTGACCCCAGGATGATGCACGATGGGTTTGACCCATTGTCTTTTATTCGCTATCTAGGTCGCAAAGGCAAAATTAAACATATCACTACCTTAATGGATGCACTGCCTCCATTGCTCGATATGGATCCGGAGCTATGCTATTTGGGATTCGAGATTGCATATAGCAGCAACGCGGAAAAATCTGAAATCGAAAGTGTATTTGACTTCATACGCCAAGACGCGACGATACGTATATTACCACCGCATTCGCAAATCGCCGATTTTGTGGCGCTGATACGCGCATTGCCCGAATCCAGCCAACGCTTGGGCGATATTTTAGTCCAATGTGGAACGTTGACGGATAGAGAACTACAAGAAGCCTTGGCCCTGCAAGATAAAGTCGCGCAAGAGTCGGCACAATCCGGTATGCCACCCGTACCGCTCGGCCAAATTTTGGTTGGGGAAAATATGGTCCAACCCGCCGTAGTGAAGGCGGCGCTCGAAAAGCAAAAACTTGGCCGCGACACCAAACCCAACACCAACGGCAACTCCGTCGAAGCGCGTTCCGTGCGTGTCGATGCCGACAAACTTGACGCACTAGTCAATCTGGTGGGCGAGCTCGTGATTGCCGGCGCCGCCACGCATGTGGTCGCGAAACGCATTGGCAATGAAGATATGGTAAATACCATCTCGAACTTAGAGCGCCTCGTGGAACAGGTACGCGACTGTGCGCTGGATCTCCGTATGGTGCAAATCGGCGCTACATTCAGTCGCTTTCAACGTGTGGTGCGTGACGTAAGCCGGGAACTGAACAAAGAAATTACCCTGGTCATCACCGGCGCTGACACGGAATTAGACAAAACCGTCGTAGAACGCCTGGGAGATCCTTTATTACATCTAGTACGCAACTCCGTAGACCATGGCATAGAGACCGCCGCCGAACGTATTGCCAGCGGAAAGGCCAAGGCAGGACGCTTGTTGCTCAACGCCTACCACGACTCCGGCAGCATCGTGATCGAAGTTTCGGATGACGGACGCGGACTAAATCGCAACAAAATACGTTCCAAAGCGATTGAGCGCGGCCTCATCAACGCGGAACAATCGTTGAGCGACCAAGAACTGGATCATCTTATATTCGAGCCCGGATTTTCCACTGCGGATACGGTCAGCAACTTGTCTGGACGCGGCGTAGGCATGGATGTGGTAAAACGCAGTATCACCGCGTTACGCGGCACTATCAATGTCGAATCATCGGAAAATCACGGCATGACCGTACGCGTGCGTTTGCCGTTGACGCTGGCGATTATTGAAGGTTTTCATGTCGCCGTGGGCAAGTCATCTTATGTCATCCCATTGGACATGGTAGTGGAGTGCATCGAAAAACCCGACGCAGCGGCCTCCCAGTCCCACTACCTTAATTTACGTGGCGAGGTACTCCCGTTTATCAACCTGGGGGAATTCTTCGGTTCCGGCGATGCCGGCAAAAAGACGCGCGGAAACATCGTGGTTGTTCAATATAGCAACCAACGCGCAGGCCTGGTCGTGGATTCGTTATTGGGTGAATTGCAGGCCGTCATCAAACCCATGGGAAAGTTGTTTATGCATGTTAAAGGCATAGGCGGCTCGACTATTTTAGGTACCGGCGAAGTCGCACTGGTGCTGGATGTGCCTGGACTGATCGGCATGGCCAGTGATAAGGAATCGGAGGCGGCCTGAAACACGCTTAGCGTGATACGATATTACAGTTGAGGCACGAGGAATACTTATGATGTCTGCCGAATTGACGGAAGGCGGAGAGCCGGAATCCGCGATACAGGAAAACATGCGCCAAATATTAACGTTTCACTTGGCCGGTGAGATATTTGGAATCGACATTTTACGAGTCAAGGAAATTATCGAGTTCGGACATGTGACTACTGTTCCTTTGATGCCGGGCTTTGTCAAAGGCGTCATTAACTTGCGCGGCGCGGTTGTGCCGGTGATCGATCTGCTTGCACGATTCGATAGACCGATATCCAGCTTATCCAGGCGAACTTGTATCGTGATAATAGAAGTGGATAGCGAAGGCGTTAAACAAGATTTAGGGGTGGTAGTCGATGCGGTTAGCGAGGTGCGCGAATTTGCCGCCCGCGATATCGAATCCGCACCACGTTTTGGTGCCGCGATACGCGCGGATTTTATCGAATGTATGGCGAAAATCAGCGATAACTTTACTATCGTCTTGGCGGTAGACAAAGTGTTATCATTGGACGAAATGGCGGACTTGGCGCGTTATGGTGCGAACAGCGCGAAAGACCCCAAGATCAGACACTAAATGTGTCGCGACCGCCTAAGCAACCTACATGTTAAATAAACAACCTGAAAAGTCTCCACCGATTTCAGAGGCTATTGCTTTAACGGCGGCGGAGTTTAAGTTTATCAGCGAGTTACTGGAACACCTCGCCGGTATACACCTATCTTCCGCAAAAAGCACCCTGGTGGTCGGGCGGCTTTCTAAGCGGCTGCGTCATTTCGGATACCGAAACTTTAAAACCTATTTTGAATTTATCGCCGACCCGGCGAATAAAGCGGAATTAAACATCGCGATAGACTTGTTGACTACCAACGAGACTTCATTTTTTCGAGAACCGAAACATTTTGAGTTATTGAAAACCCTGGCCGCCGCCCACCCCAAAGGCAAGATGTTTCGCGTCTGGAGCGCTGCAAGCTCCTCCGGTCAGGAAGCCTATACTATCGCCTTGGTGTTGGCCCAGGCCTTGGGCGACACCGCGCCCTGGGAAATTGTCGCGTCGGACTTAAGCGAACGTATCTTGGCTAAAGCGCGAGATGCGTTATACCCTTTAGAGCAAGCCCATCAAATACCTCAGGAGTTGCTCAAAAAATACGCGCTAAAAGAGCGCGGAGACCAAGCCAAGTTTTTCACATTCGAGCCGGTTTTGAAGAACAGAATCACCATCAAACAAATAAATTTGACGCAAAAATTACCGGACATCGGCTTTTTCGATGTGATTTTTCTGCGCAATATATTAATCTACTTTCAAATGGATGTTAAAAAATTGGTGGTTGAAAATGTTGCGACTTTGCTGCATCCGGAAGGTTTGCTGTTGATCGGCCATTCCGAGAGTTTGCACGGAGTCACCGACAATCTAGAATCCGTCAAGCCCACGGTTTATAAAAGTCTTATGGGCACTGTACCGCCAAAAAAGGCTTAGTATATTATTTACCACCTTCATCGTACCGTGCGACTCATGGCAGATGCACGCTGGCCTTCATACCCACGGCGGCATTAGTTCCCGCCGGATCAAAATTGACCGTTAGCGCCCACTTATCTTTGTTTTGAGCGGCAATCAATTCGTTCACCACGGCGCTCACTCGCTTACCGCCGACACTGATAGCAATGACGCTGCCCACGCTCACGCGCGCAGCCTGTGCGGCGGAAATATTGGCGCGCGCGGTCAAGCGTACGCTCTCACCGATCTCGACCAGGGGCGTCACCTGTAAACCGGTTTGCACGAACTGCCCGGCTTCGACCGCGCGCGCCAATATCATCCCGTCAAATGGGGCGCGAATTTCGCTGTAGGTTAACGCATATTCCGCGTTCGCCAAGGCCGCCTGTGCGGCGGCATGCAGCCGCCGGGCATCCAATAGTGCGATATTCACCATCGCCAACTCATGCTCCGCAAGCATTTTTCGTTCATTCAATTCATTGGCGCGCTGCTGTTCTAACTGTGCCTCTTTTAACGCCGCATCGCGATAATCCAATTCGGCGCGCGCCGCATCCCCTTGTGCGCGCAGCGCACGCTGGTCCAAACGCAAAAGTAATTGGCCTTTTTTGACATGTTGGCCGACCGCGATTGGCAGGTCGATGACGACACCCACAAACGCCGTGCTTAGAGGCACGCGGCGCCCCCAGTCGATGCGCGCCTCGACATCAGCGGCGTATGTGTACCGCACAAGCGCAAATAGCGCTACACCTAAGGCGCATTTTTTTAAAATTGTAGTCACGGTTTGACCTCCCCTCCTGTACCATCGCGCCCCAGCAATGCCTGCAGGCGTGCCCACAACAAGGTGGCTCGATACTCCGTTTGCGCCTTGCGGAATTCGGCGGCGGTCAGTTCGACCATCGCATCTCCGAGATCGGCGCGTACCTCTTGCTCATATAATGTACGCGAACGATCCAAATAAATACCGCGATACTCCAGCATCGCCTTAGTATCGTCGCGTTGATATTTCACCTTATTCAAATCCATCCATGCCTCCAGCACGGCCTCGGCGACGGCGCGTTCACGCGCCATCAGCTCAGCCTCCGCACGACGCACCTCGGCGTTTGCGCCGTCCACTTGCGCACCTACCCGTCCTCCTTGGTAGAGCGGAATATTTAGATTTAGCGCCGCGCGCCAGTGATCATTACCGCCAATATCGCGGCTATATTTGGCGATTTCGGCCTCGGCGTCGAGGGTCGGAAAATACTGCGCACGCGTCGCTGAACGACGTTCCTGGGCGCTCTGCAATTGCGCGCGCAACGCCGCTAACAACGGGTTATAAACTTGTGCTTGGCGCTGCAATTCTTCCACATCCGGCACATTGCCGGGCACACTCGATGCCTTAGGCGTGAGTAATTTTTGAGACAATAATCCGGGGCGATTCAATGCGATGGCCAGACGCGCGCGGGTCGCGCGTTGATCATATTGCGCGGCATAACGCTGAGCGCGCACATGCTGCGACTCGCTACGCGCTTGCGCGACATCGAATTCGGAAGTTTGCCCGGCCTCTTTGCGCTCGCGCAAGCGATCATAACGTATGAAGGCGGTGGCCATGTTTTCATTGTGGTGCGCAAATTCCAAATCGGCAAGCAACACATCGAAATAGCGCTCCATGATTTCCAGGCGTCGCTGGGTTCGCGTATCCAACACGAGTTGACGCTGTGCCTCGGCCAGCGCGCGCGCGGCGGTAGTGAGGTGCGGCGTACGACCGAAATCGTAGAGCCGTTTACGCGCATACAGTCGCGCGCGGTGATCTTCGTTGCCCAATGCCGACAATGGCGTGGGCGGCTCCAACCAACGTGCCGACGCGTCTATGCCCAAATTGATACCGCTCTGGCCCGCCTGTTCGTCTATACCGGCAAGCGCGGCGGCGAGACCCGCCTCGGCGCGCAACACGCTCGGATTCGCCTCATCGGCCAGGGACAATGCAAATTCCAGGGTCAGGGGTTCAGGCAGCGCTGGTTCGGCGGCATGCGACACCGCCATCAACGCTACACTCACTGCGCTTGCGAGTTGCGCAACGCGCAAGATTAAGGTGCGGTTGCCCAACGGGTGTCGCGCTTGAAGTTGACGAAAGGCATATTTTTATACTGCGCTTCAACGACGTATTTTCCAAGCAACATAAATTCATTGAGATCCGCCGTACGCCCGGTATAGCGAGTCGTTTTATTTCCATCGAGATCAAAAAAACCTATCACCGGTGTGGCGCGCACACGCTGACGCGCGGCAAATTCTTTTTGCTTCATATGCTCGCCGTTGAAATCGACCATTTCTACGTCGCCCTCGATATCCAGCGCCAAGAGTAAAAAATTCTCGCGGAAATACGCCTGCACCTCCGGCTGATTGAATATGTTTTCTTTCATAAAATGACAAAACGGACATTCGTCCATTTCAAAAAACACCATGACGCCCTTTTTACCCTGCGCACGCGCATTCTGCAATTCTTCTTTAAAATCGCCGAAGCTGTCATTAAAAAAATATTTGTAAGGGTCCAAGGTCTGGGCCTGTAAACTCATCCATGGCGCGGTGATCAACAACAAGATAAAATATTTAAGGGTGCGTTTCATGGGCATCCGTCTTGGTTGGGGCGTTTGAGGGGCTGCGAAATTTCAAGAGTGTATTTTCTAGCGATTGTTTAGTCACCATACCGGTATGAGTGTATACCACCTCGCCTTTAGGGGATATTAAAAAGGTGGTTGGCAAACCGCGTATATTCCCCAATGGACTGCCGTCGTCTGGGCTGGACAACAGAATGGGGTAGCTGACCATATATTCATCCAGAAAATCAAGTACTTGGCGTGGCGTGGCGTCCTCAGAGTTGACCCCTAACACGAGCGCGTCTTTGCCCTTATGCGCGTCATGAAAAAAGACTAATTCCGGGATCTCGGCGCGACACGGCGGGCACCAGGTGGCCCAATAATTGACCACTACCCATTTGCCGCGATAGCCGGACAAACGTTGCACCTTGCCGTTCAAATCCTTGAGCTCCATCTCTACCGGCGCGGCCCACGCCGCGTTCGTCCACACCGCCACCAGCAATAAAAAACTTAGTTTATAGCGCATGAAAATTCCATAGTAAAACGTTAAGATAACGAACTCACAGTTTAGGTGGGCGCGCGCCGTTATACTGCATGTTGACCACCATTCTTCCTAGATGGTTCCCCAGCGCGAGGCGACACATGATCACGATCCGGCAAGACGATTTTATCACCAGCATTGCCGACACCTTGCAATATATTTCTTATTATCATCCTGTGGACTTTATTCAAGCCATGGGTGCCGCCTATGCTACAGAACCGTCACCCGCCGCCAAAGACGCGATCGGGCAAATCTTGATGAATTCGCGCCTGGCCGCCCAGGGGCACAGGCCCGTGTGTCAGGATACCGGTATTGTAGTCGTTTTTATCCAAATCGGCATGCAAGTACGCTGGGATGCGACGCTGGATTTGCAAGCCATGGTCGATGCAGGTGTACACCGCGCCTATACCGACGCGCACAACCCCCTGCGCGCCTCGATGGTCGCCGACCCCGCCGGTGCGCGCACTAACACCCGCGACAACACCCCCGCCGTCGTGCATGTGTCGCTGGTCGCGGGGGATCGCGTCGATGTGTGGGTGGCGGCCAAGGGTGGCGGCTCGGAAAACAAGGCCATGCTCGCCATGCTCAATCCGTCTGACGATATCATCGATTGGGTGGTCACAACCGTCGCAGGATTAGGCGCGGGCTGGTGCCCCCCCGGCATCTTGGGCATAGGCATAGGCGGCAGCGCCGAGAAGGCGATGTTATTGGCCAAGGAATCCTTATTCGCCCCGCTGGACATGCCGCAATTGCGCGCGCGCGGACCCCAAAACACCCTCGAACGCTTACGCATCGAACTATGTGATCGCGTTAATGCGCTAGGCATAGGCGCGCAAGGCTTGGGCGGCGCGACCACGGTGTTGGATGTCAAAATCCTCGACTACCCCACCCATGCCGCGTCCAAACCCGTGGCGCTGATTCCCAATTGCGCCGCCACCCGGCACGCGCATTTTACGCTCGATGGTAGCGGCCCGGCACAATTATCGCCGCCGCGCCTGTCCGATTGGCCTGCCGTCGCCTGGGCGCCCGACGCGCAAGCGCGACGCGTGAATCTGGACACGCTCACGCGCGACGACATTGCAACCTGGCGGCCGGGCGAGACGGTATTGCTGACCGGCACCTTGTTGACAGGGCGTGACGCAGCACATAAACGCATCACCCAAATGCTCGCCAAGGGTGAAAAATTGCCGGTGGATTTTCGCGATAAATTTATTTATTACGTCGGCCCGGTCGATCCCGTGGGCGACGAAGTGGTCGGCCCGGCAGGCCCGACTACGGCCACGCGCATGGACAAATTCACCGAGACCATGTTGGCGCAAACGGGCTTGATCGGCATGATAGGCAAGGCCGAACGCGGCCCCGAGGCCATCGCCGCAATCAAAAAACATCGCGCAGTGTATTTAATCGCCGTCGGCGGCGCGGCCTATTTGGTCGCGCAGGCGATCAAAAAACAACGCGTGGCCGCGTTCCCCGAATTGGGCATGGAGGCGATTTACGAATTCGTCGTGGAAGACATGCCGGTGACGGTGGCGGTAGATGTCAACGGCGTATCGGTGCATCAAACCGGGCCTGCGGAATGGAAGATGAAGTTGGTGCGAAAATAACGTTATTTCAACGTTGCCCTTGCTGACCTTCAACATAACGTCGCGGCGCTTGCCAAGCGTGGACGAGCGCACTTATGAGGAGGCCGAGGGAGATGTGTTTATTCACAGATTATGTTGGTGACACCTAATTTGATAGGTCCGTCCATTTTGAAACTGACCGTACAATGTGTTAAGTCGTTAGGTAACGCGCGCGCCAACATAACATTGGTGTCAGAATACACACACGTTAGCCAATGGTCTCGCGAGTCTTTACCTGGAAATCGCCATATCGCAACCGCGCGTTTTTTTTCGTATTTATCCTCATCAGGAACTAGCGTACCCATTTCCTGCGGATGGTGAAAATACAAAAACACATTTTCAAGGCGATGCCCACTGCGCCCACGATTGATGACGCTTTGCCACGGTATCGGAATATTTTGAGCTTGCTCAGTCAAATCTATTGTCGCTGGGCACTGTATTTCAAACGCGTAAACGGGTTCGTGCAAACCAACAAACAGAACAAACCCCAGCCCAATGAAATAGAATAGTGTTTTATTCAACAACATAGAAACAATTCCCGTCGTTGCTACGTTTTGTCCCTGCGGGTTTGTTAAACCAAATCGGTCTTTCAAGCACTTCTCCTTGACCGGCAAATTGATCTAACACCCAAATAGCTTCTGAGTTATGCCGAAGGTAAATAGCTGCATGTTTCCCTAATGCATCAGTGGGGTAATGACCGTGACTGTCAAAAGTGGCAATAACGACTCCACGTAACACACTCCCAGGCGTTGCCGTTTTAACCTTCAGTCCTTGTTTCCAGGCGGAGGTATGTGGGGCGCTCGTGGTACGGCGAACAAATTCCACGCATTCCGTATGCCCTTGAGCATTGACATACTTGCCCTTACCTTTTACTTCGGCATCCGATAAATGAAGAAAATACGCCACTTTTTTCCTCCCTGCAGATGTACATTGTGGCCTTTTCAAAAAGGAGTGGCGGCACGATTCTCACTGACCCGAGCGGCCTGTTCTCCCTCCCGAACCCTGTCCTGTCCTGCGCTATGAACGCGGCAGCGTGACGCCCGTTTGGCCTTGATATTTGCCTTGGCGATCACCGTAAGACACCCCGCACACTTCGTCCGATTCAAAAAATAATAATTGCGCCACGCCTTCGTTGGCGTAAATCTTCGCGGGCAACGGTGTGGTGTTGGAAAATTCCAAGGTCACGTGGCCTTCCCATTCCGGTTCCAGCGGTGTGACGTTGACGATGATGCCGCAACGCGCATACGTGGATTTGCCCAAGCACACCGCCAACACACTGCGCGGGATGCGAAAATATTCGACCGTGCGCGCCAACGCGAATGAATTGGGTGGAATAATACAAACCTTGGTTTTGATATCGACGAAACTGTTGGCGTCGAAATTTTTGGGGTCTACGATGGCGGAATTGATGTTGGTGAAGATCTTGAATTCATCGGCGCAGCGTATGTCGTAACCATAACTGGAGGTGCCGTAAGAGATCACGCGTGCGCCGCCCACGTAACGCACTTGTTCCGGCTCGAACGGTTCGATCATATGCTGATCGCGCGCCATGCGTCTGATCCAATGGTCGGATTTAATGGACATGCGTAAGACGCCTCGCTGCTACCAAAGAATGGCGCATTGTAACATGGGGGCAGGCCGCTGTATCGGCCAGTGCATACACCACCGGCAAAGCGGGCGGGCGCAACCACCCGCCGCTCATAATAAGTTGATTTTTAAGTGTTTTGGATAACAATATTCGGGAACTTGGCGCTATAGTCTTTGCCTTGCAAGGAGATCTTGGCAGCGACTTTGCGCGCGATTTCGCGATACAGAAGTGACACCTGCCCTTCCGGATCGGCGGCGACCGTGGGCTTGCCGAGGTCGGCTTGTTCACGAATATGGATGTCTAATGGCAACTCGCCCAACATGGTGATGTTGTAGTCCTTGGCCATGCGCGAACCGCCGCCTTCGCCAAAGATATGTTCGGCGTGACCGCATTTCGAACAAATATGGATGCTCATATTCTCAATCACGCCCAACACCGGCACGTTGACCTTCTCGAACATTTTGAAACCCTTGCGCGCATCCAACAACGCGATGTCCTGCGGCGTGGTGACGATGACCGCGCCCGTCACCGGCACGCGTTGACACAAGGTTAGTTGGATGTCGCCGGTGCCGGGGGGCAGGTCGATGACGAGATAATCCAAATCGCGCCAGCGCGTGTCGTTCAACAATTGCTCCAGGGCTTGAGTGACCATCGGGCCACGCCAAATCATGGGGGTTTCTTCTTCGATCAAAAACCCGATGGACATGGCTTGTATGCCGTAATTCATCAGAGGTTCTAACGAATTGCCATCGGCGCTATCGGGACGCCCGCTCAAACCCAGCATGCGCGGTTGACTGGGGCCGTAGATATCGGCGTCCAAGATGCCCACTGTCGCGCCTTCTGCCGCCAAGGCCAGGGCCAGGTTGACGGCGGTGGTGGACTTGCCGACGCCGCCCTTACCGGAGGCCACGGCGATGATATTTTTGACATTGGGGATGTGTTTGACACCCTTTTGCACTTGATGGGTGACGATTTTGTGCGTGACATTGATCGTGACCTTCTCCACGCCTTTGACCGCGCGACACAGCGTCGTCAACCGCTCGCGCAATGGCGCGGCATAACCGTTCACCGGAAAACCAAATGCGACATCCACCGTGACACTACCGGCGTCGATGCGGATATCCTTAATCGCTTTCGCACCGACTAAGTCTTGGTTTAAATAGGGATCTTGATACCCCTTGAGGGCGGTTTCGATTTGTTGGCGGTCGAATGTGGACATGGCGGCGAATTTCCTCAACATTACAAAAAATAGCTCCGGCAGGCATTGTATCACGCCCTTGCCAAGAGGTGAGCGACCTATCCCGTTAGGGCTATTTTAGGGCAAATTATCAGGGTATAGCCGTCGCTCGTGTTAAGATATAACACCGTTTAGCGGCGGCGGAAATATCTAGCATACAGCGGAAAACCGCGTGTAAACCGCTAGGCCGCGACTACGTTAATAGACTTATGATAACTGTGCTGCGAGAATGCTCGCCGAGGCTATTGATGACCCAGCCGGTGGCGGAGCGTACCCAAACAAGCGTGGACACTTTAGATGCGTTAGATGCGTTTCTGGCAGGTGTAGAGCGCCGCGCCTATCGCACGGCCTTGAGCATGGTGCGTGATACGCATGACGCGATGGATATTGTGCAAGACGCAATGCTCAAACTGGTACAAAATTATGCGACGCGGCCACCTGCGGAATGGCCGCTCTTGTTCAATCGCATATTACACAATCGCATCATGGACACCCACCGCCGCCGCAAGGCGGATGGATTTTGGGTGCGCTTATTCGAGCGTAGCAACGACGCAGACGCCGACGATGTGGTGTATGAAGAACCCGCCGCACCGGCACATTGGCAACCTGTCGCGCAACTCGAACAAGCGGCGTTTGCGCATGCACTGGATGCCGCGTTACAAACGCTGTCGGCGCGGCAACAACAGGCGTTTTTTTTGCGTGTGTGGGAAGGCTTAGACGTGGCGCAGACGGCACAAGTGATGAGTATCAGTGAAGGCAGCGTAAAAACGCATTTATTTCGGGCGCTGGAAAGTTTACGCCAGCGCTTAAAGGAGTTTCAACCATGACGGATGAACGACCGCACGACGCGTTTAAGCGCGATTTACGCGCCGCGTTAGATACGCAGCTCACGCATTTGAGCGCGCAAGAGCTACACAAATTACGTGCCGCACGCACCGGCGCAATGGCCGCAACCTCCACCCGGCGCGCCGCGCCGCGCTGGGCATGGTCGGGCTTGGCCTTGGCGGCGACCGTGATCTTGGCGGTTTCATTATGGCCGAGGGCGACGCCACCATCGCACGCGCCGCAGGCGATAGAAGATTTAGAACTCTTGGCCGTTGAAGAAAATCTGGAACTTTATGATGAACTGGAATTTTACACCTGGCTGGCAGATGAAAATGCGCCTGTTCCTGATCCTGAGTCTAGCCCTCGCGGGTAACGCGGTGCGGGCGGAGAATGCGCAAAAAAACAGCGCAGACGACGCCCCGAGTTTGGAATTATTGCAGTTTTTGGGCGAATGGGAAACTCACGATGGCAAGTGGGTGGATCCCATCGCATTTGGGGCTTTGACGCACGCGACGGAAGACGCCTTTGCAGAGCCGGAAACGAAAAAAGAGGAGCAAGACCATGAGCAAAAGTAAACGCTTGTGGCAAGGCATAGTTATCATAGCGGGCATGTTGCTGGGCAATGCGGCCTGGGCGGTGGCGTGGTCAGAACTTTCGGCGGCCGAGCAACAAACGCTCAGCCCTTTTGCGGATACGTGGCAAGATCTCCCCGCCGAACGCCAACAAACATTGCAACGCGGGGCGAAGCGCTGGGCCGACATGTCGCCGGAGCAACGCCTGCGCGCACGCGAACGTCTACAAACATGGCGCGCCATGCCGGACGAACGGCGCGCCCAAGTGCGGCAACGCTTCAAACATTTTCGCGAGCTGCCGCCGCATCAACAACGCCAAATTGCGCGTCAATACCGCTGGTTTAAAGACCAAACACCCGCCCAACGAGAAGCCTTGCGGCAACGTTGGCAGGCGATGACACCGGCGCAACGGACCGAGGCGCGCGCGCGCGCACAAACCCAGCGCCAAGAAATGAAGCAAAAATTCGACAATAAAGCCCCTGCGCGTCCGGGCTTCCCAGGCGGCGGCATGTCGCCGGGGCATGGCAAACCGACCAAGCCTTAACCCTAAAAGGCTGGCGCACAGCCAATCCATCGACGTGCCATATTGCCATGGCACGTCCGCCGCCGTTGCACCTTGCCTAATAAGGCATGCTATGCTTAGCGCACGCCCGTGTCGATGCCTACAGTGAAATGAAAAATTTTTTGTGGTTTATGTGTAGCGGTCTGATTTTATGCATGACCAACAACCAGGTCTATGCACAGGAAGACGCCGAGGAACTCTTTCCTTTTGAAAGCCCGGAATATTCCAATTTTTCTGCAGCCCCTTCATTGGATAGCGGCGGTGGACGCGGCGTAAGTTTGGACTTGAACCATAAATTTCTATCCGGCACCCGATTATCGGCCAATGGCGGCTATAATAGCGCGCAAAAATCGCCTGCCGACTCGCGCTCATGGTCGCTAGGCCTAAGCAGCAATATGCAAGAAGATTTTTCCTTTGCAGTGCATTATGAAGGTTGGCAACGTCGCACACTGCAAGACCCGCGTTGCGGGCGCTTACGCGTGGCGTGTGTCGAAAAACCCAATCAATTGCGCAACACCACCGTCGAGGGTGTGCGCACCTCGCTCAATTGGTCGGATACACACGCGCATTTCAGCATCTCGCCACTTACACAGCGCATCGTACTCACCAGCGATTTGCGCGCCCAAGAGTTATTTGGCGTAGGTACGCGCCTCGCTGCGGGTGTCTTTGGCGTGGCCGGCTGGCACGCCGGCGCGTGGGGCGGTCGCACCGCCTACAGCCGCAATCTGAGTGAATTTGCCGACCTTTATGGCGCACCGGACGGTCAACGTACCTTTGACTTATACGCATCCGAGTTTGGGGTGGATGTCGGTTATACCTGGAATCCTTGGCAAATCAGCGCCGCATGGACGCGTAGCGTGATGGCCGTCAGCACCAAGGCGAATAACTTCGTAGCGCTCAATGTGGGCTGGACTGCTAATAGCGCATGGTCGATACACCTCCAAATCGGCGCGCTCAATCAGGTCGCGGTGGACACCGTTTGGTACATTACACCGAGCGTGAATTTTAGTTGGTAGATTGTCAACCATATCCTGGATTATACGTTTAAAGTCTATCTATCACTTTTAGCGATAACCCAGGAGTTTCATATGCTCGAAAAATGCACGTTGATCCGCGCTTTATTGCGCGGCGGCTTAGGTTTAATGGCGGCGGCGTTGGTGGCGTGTGCGCCTGCTGGCGATTCCGCGTCGCTGAATAACGACGGCTCGGTTGCGATTTCATTAACCGATAATCCGGGCGACTTTGCGCAATATACCGTCACCGTTTCTGATCTCACGTTAACCCATGCCAACGGCGCGGTCGTCCACACTATCGCGCAACCGGTTGCTGTGGATTTTGCGCAATACGTGCAAATGTCGGAATTTCTCGCCACTTTACCGGTTCCCAACGGGCGCTATACCCAGGCCAGCATGACCTTGGATTACACCAAGGCCCATATCCAAGTGGAAAACGGCGCAGGCAAACCCGTCACCATGACTGCTGCGCAAATCGTCGATAAAAACGGCAACGAACTTTCATCGCTGACGGTTGATGTGCAACTCGACGGCCCCTCGGCGTTGACCATTGCGCCGGGCTTGCTGCATCACCTGCACCTCGATTTCGATTTAGCGGCCACGAATAAAGTGACATTGGACAGCGCCAACGTTCCCACCTTGGTGACGGTCGAACCGCTGTTGATCGCTGAAGTCAACCCACAACAGTTGAAAGAG
Source organism: Gammaproteobacteria bacterium (assembly GCA_919902765.1). Classification (GTDB taxonomy): domain Bacteria; phylum Pseudomonadota; class Gammaproteobacteria; order S012-40; family S012-40; genus CAKKRP01. The sequence continues at coordinate 34,929 of CAKKRP010000045.1, forward strand.
CATCGTGTGCGCGGTCTGCTGGAAAATGTCGATGTCGCGAACCAATCTTTCACGCTGGAAATGCGCCCGTTCATGGCGGCGCTGGCCAAGATCAAACACATCAAGCGCGACCGTGACGACAAAAAATTATTCGGCGACATCACAGTGGTCACCAACAATAAAACAACGTTCAATATCAATGACACAGATGTCGTGAATGCCGACGGTTTGGTTGAACTTGCGAAACTGGCTCACCCGGCGCGCGTAGTCGTTAAAGGTCTACCGAAATTCAACCCGTTCCGCTTTGAGGCCAGCGCGGTGGTTGCGGTTACTGTAGAACAGAATTTAGTGCATGATGTGATTGAAGGCACCGTCATCAAACGCGTTGGCGACGATTTAACTGTGCGCGGCGAGGCGGAAGATCATGATGGTGATATGTTCTTAGGTCATGATTTTACGGTAAAACTCGGCAATTCCACGACAGTGACCGCTTGGCACAAAAATATCGCTGCAACGAAAGCGGACATCTCGGTAGGCCAACACCTGCATGTCGCGGGCACATTGGATGCAACCCATCAAACGTTAAATGCGACCAAGGTGCATATGCAAGCGACCTGGGTGGCAGGTACGCAGGTGTCCTATGTTGCGCCGATCTTGACGTTAAAATTGGCGCGTATTGACGGCGTGAATATCGCGGCGTTTGATTTCACCGGCGCGAACAAATCCACCAGCGCCGCCGTTACCGGTGCGGCCTATACGATTAATATGGGCAACCTCGTTATAAGCAGCGGTGCCGCAGGTGCGCCGCTGCGCGTCACCGGTATGCCGGTCGCTTTTGGCGTAGCGGATACCTATGCGTTCAACGCCCTGGTCGCGGTTGAGCTGCAAAATACGCCGGTGACGGAAGAAATACAGTGGAAAACCGCAGCGACCAATAACATTGGCGTTTCTGCCGATCACACAACGCTGACGACTATAGTCACTGCCGACGATAAATTTTCACTGACACAAAGCGGGATCGCCATCGCCACCCCGGCGACTGCACCAGCCATCATCGCGGCGATGACAGCGCCTGTCATTTTTAGCCTCCAGCAACCCGGAAATACCGCGATTTATCACGATTTCGCGGCATTTATGACGGATTTGACGGCGCGCCTGACCGACGGCGGCAAGGTGCAATCCGTACGTGCGATAGGTAGCTACGATGCAAGCAACCAAAAACTTAGCGCGCAATCGCTGCGTGTCGTTCTGGCGGCCGCCCCTAAGATTACTAAATAGGGCGCTGCTATAGATCTCCCTGCAAGCCCCTTCCTGAGGGGTTTGCATTAGGCCCGGGTGACCGGGCCTTTTTTTATATTCAGAAATTACACGTGACTGGAGCGCTTGCCTTGTCCTTATAGTCGATGCCGTCTGAACAAATCCTAACAGCGCCAATACCTCTATAAATCTTTGGGCTAAAAACATTACATGTTGACCGCCGTGCTGCCAGGCACTATGATTTGTAATCAATTTTCGGGGGTGGGTACAATGGATGTTATCTCAATCAACCGCACTACCAGCATAGGGGAGAGCGGCCCGACATTTGGGAAAATTTCGTTAAGCGGTACACCTCTGGGGGTTACGCTCGAACCTACGTTTGCATCCGGCAAATTGGTTTCGACAGGCAGCTACGATGCATTCTTGCGTGTCAGTCCAAAATCAAATAGGTTGGTTATAGAGCTCAAAGATACACTGCCACGCACTCATATTCAGATTCATATTGGTAATGAAGTTTTTGAAACAGAGGGGTGCATCTTAGTGGGTACCCGTCGTAGCGGAAACGGCATTTCGGGTTCGACGGCCACGATGAATAATATTTTGGCGCAGGTACATACCCCTTTACAGGTGCTCATACGATGAATGGTGTAGCGACTAAATTTGTCTATATCGCTGGAATAGTACCTTCCACAACGGCTCACAATTGGCTTGCGCTTATCAAGCTGCTACCACGACTTGTAGCGATACTCGCCGGTACTTTTGGCGCGCTGACGGCATGGGCCGCTATGTCCTCGAACTCGTCTGAGTTGGAACGCTTGCGTATCCAAATTGAAACCAATCCAACATCGGAGGCCGAGTTACGTTACCTCGCATTATTTCCTAAAACCTTCGCCGACTTCACCAAGACTTTTTCGTTTCAGCGTTCACCGTCCGGTGTTGCGTTGCCAAATGAAGAACTTGAAAGAACCCATGAAGAACACTTGGGCTTGCTGGAAAAATTAGCTGCGAAATATCCCAGCGTGGTGCTCGACATCAGGCTCAACGTTTCGATAGACGGGCGGTGGGATGCGGATGCTGTGAGTTACTTACGATCACAACTCACGGAATACGCCGCAAAAGAAACCCAAACATTTGCAACGGCACTGATGGCCAAGACCGAGGTGCAGCGCTATAGCATTGTTAAATTCTTGGCCGATGTTGAGGGAATTTCCAGATATCCAGCGTACGCGACCATTGCCAACAATCTAGAAAAACTCGGCCAACCCGCGCTTAAGCGCTTGTTTTTAGATGCCAAGACACAGCGCATGAAATACCGACATTCGCCCGACGAATAGACGGATTAGGCCTGATTTATCCAAATGTCATAGCAAGTTCCCAGCGAACCCGTCTAAATCCTCCAGAAAATGCTTTAATAACAAGGGTGCTCACGTGTCAGGAACCTCAGGACACCTCCAAAACCTCAACCCCACAATTTTGTCCCATTGATCAGCCCGATTCACGCCGCGTCTTGCTATAATCCAGGGCATAATCCAAGTCGAGTCTCAGGCTAGCCCATGACTACCGTAGCACGTCGTATCCTCGTCACCAGCGCCCTGCCCTACGCCAATGGCCCTATCCACATGGGTCATATGGTCGAGGCGATCCAGACCGATATCTGGGTGCGATTCCAAAAATTACGTGGCAATGAGTGCCACTACGTGTGCGCCGATGATGCGCACGGCACGCCGGTGATGTTGCGCGCGCAGACCCTGGGTATCACGCCGGAACAATTGGTCACACAAGTTGAAAAATCCCATCGCGCCGATTTTGTCGATTTTCTGATTGGCCACGATCATTATCACAGCACCCACAGCGATGAGAATCGCCTCTATGCCGAAAAAATCTATCGCGCGTTGCGCGCCCACGGCCATATCGCGGTGCGCACTATCCAACAGGCCTACGACCCGGTTAAAAATATGTTTTTGCCGGATCGTTTTATCAAGGGCGAATGTCCGCGTTGCGGCGCGGCGGATCAATACGGTGATAGTTGCGAGGCCTGCGGCGCGACGTATGCGCCCACTGAATTGAAAAACGCGGTGTCGGCGTTATCAGGTGCCAAACCGGTCGCGCGCGATTCCGAACATTATTTTTTCAAGCTCGGCGATTTTGAAGATTTTTTACGCCGTTGGACGGGTAACGCCGGAGAGGACTCTAGCGCACGCGTGCAATCCGAGGTCACACACAAACTCAAAGAATGGTTCGACGCCGGGCTCAAGGATTGGGACATCTCGCGCGATGCGCCGTACTTCGGTTTTGAAATTCCCGATGCCCCGGGAAAATATTTTTATGTGTGGCTGGATGCGCCTATCGGTTACATGGCCAGTTTTGACTACTATTGCAGGCAAAAAGGCCTGAAATTCGCCGATTTTTGGGCTGCCGACAGCACCGCCGAGGTCTATCACTTCATCGGCAAAGATATATTATATTTTCACGCGCTGTTTTGGCCCGCGATGTTGCAAGGCGCGGGTTATCGCACGCCTACGGCCTTATACGCGCACGGCTTTTTGACCGTCAACGGCCAAAAAATGTCCAAATCACGCGGCACATTTATCACCGCGCGCGCCTATTTGGATCACCTCGACCCCGAATATCTGCGCTATTACATCGCCGCAAAATTGAATAATCGTATCGAAGACATCGACCTCAGTTTTGACGATTTCACCGCGCGTGTGAATGCCGATTTGGTCGGCAAGGTCGTCAACATCGCCAGCCGTTGCGCCGGATTCATCGGCAAACGTTTTGACGGCATGCTGGCCGCGCAACTGCCGGACGAGGCCTTGTTCCATGAATTCGCGCGGGCGGGCGACAGCATCGCGCAAGCCTATGACGCGCGCGAATACAGCCGCGCCTTGCGCGAGGTGATGGCCTTGGCGGATCGCGCCAATCAATACGTCGATGAACACCGGCCGTGGGCGATGGCGAAAAACCCGGATAAATTGCCGCAGGTGCAAGCGGTGTGTACACAGGGGCTCAATCTATTTCGTCAGTTAATGGTGTATCTGCAACCGGTATTGCCCGCGATGGCGCAAAAAGTGGAGGCGTTTTTGCAAATTCCCGCTACGCAATGGCAAGCGCATCGAACACCATTATTAGATCATCGCATCGCCGATTTCGCGCCATTGATGACGCGCGTAGACCCTGAAAAAATTCAGGCCTTGATTGCGGCGGCACATGCCGAGGCGGCGGAGTTTAAAATCGCGGCCGCAGCCGCGCCAAAAACACCGTTACAGGAACATCCCATCGCGGCGCAAATTTCGATAGATGAGTTCGCCAAAATCGATTTGCGCGTGGCACGCATCGAACATGCGGAACATGTCGCCGGCGCGGATAAACTATTGCGCCTGACGCTGGATCTGGGCGGCGAAAAACGCCAGGTATTCGCCGGTATACGCGCGGCCTATGAACCGGCGGAATTGATCGGCTGCCTGACCGTGATGGTGGCCAATCTTGCCCCGCGCAAAATGAAATTCGGCGTTTCGGAGGGGATGGTGTTGGCGGCCGGGCCCGGCGGTAAAGATATCTTCATATTGCAACCGGACGCAGGCGCGCAGCCCGGCATGAAGGTGAAATAGCGCGCCACAACGAGGCATTCCATGCAGGAATTTTGGCTCATTTTTATCGGCACCGTGCTGGTTAATAATTTCGTGTTGGTGAAATTTTTGGGGCTGTGCCCGTTCATGGGCGTGTCGCGTAAACTAGAAACCGCGATGGGCATGGGGCTGGCGACCACCTTCGTGCTCACGCTGTCGTCGATGTGCAGCTATCTCGCCGACACCTACCTGTTGGAACCCTTAGATCTGCATTATCTAAACACGCTTACGTTTATACTCGTCATCGCCGTGGTCGTGCAATTCACCGAGATGGTGGTGCATAAAACCAGTCCGGTATTGTATCAAGTATTAGGGATTTTTTTGCCGCTGATCACCACCAATTGCGCCGTGTTGGGCGTCGCATTATTAAATGTTCAACAAAAACACGGCTTTTTAGCCTCCACTTTTTTCGGTTTTGGGGCCGCCGTCGGATTTTCGTTGGTGCTGGTATTGTTCGCCGCCATCCGCGAACGCGTAAACGTCGCCGATGTGCCCGAGGCCTTTCGCGGCTCGGCCATTGCGTTGATCACCGCCGGATTGATGTCTATCGCCTTTATGGGATTTTCAGGTTTGGTGCGCGGCTGAAATGTACACCGCCATTATCGCGTTGGCCCTATTATCTGCGGTATTTGGCGCCGTGTTAGGATATGCCGCTGTGCGCTTTCGTGTCCAAGGCGATCCGCTGGTCGAGAAGATTGATGCGATTTTGCCGCAGACTCAATGCGGCCAATGTGGATTTCCCGGATGCCGCCCTTACGCGACGGCGATCGCACACGGTGACGCCGATATCAACCAGTGCCCGCCGGGCGGAGTAGCAGGAATACGCGCACTGGCGGAATTATTGGGCCGCGAACCCAAACCTTTAAATCCCGAGAACGGCGCCGAAAAACCTAAACGCGTCGCGATTATCGATGAAGATATTTGTATCGGTTGTACGCTGTGCATACAAGCCTGCCCTGTAGACGCCATTTTGGGCGCGGCGAAATTGATGCACACGGTGATCGAAGCGGAGTGTACCGGTTGCGAACTTTGTATTCCGCCGTGCCCGGTCAACTGCATTACGATGGTGTCTTTAAAGGCGGATCCAAAAACTTGGAAATGGCCTTACCCCACAATTCCACTGCAACAGGCGGAGGGCGCGCGATGATGAACCGGCGACACAGAGTATATTATGGCGCGACGCCTTTATAATTTTCACGGCGGATTGTCGTTAGACGATCACAAATATGAACCGACGCGCTTGAGCGCCGCGCCGTCGCATATTCCGCCGCGTTTGTATTTGCCCTTGCAACAACACATCGGCAGCGCCGCCGCGCCCGTCGTCGGCGTGGGCGAACATGTATTAAAAGGGCAGCTCATCGCGCACGCGACCGATTATATTTCCGCATCCGTACATGCGTCCAGTTCCGGCATCGTCGAGGCCATCGCGGAATTCCCGTTGCCTCACCCGTCCGGCTTGCAGGGTACGTGCATCGTCATACGCACCGACGGACTCGATCGTTGGAGCGTGCGCGATCATCTACCGCGCACCGATTATCGTACACGCGACCCTCATGAACTGCGCCAAATGATCCGCGACGCCGGTATCGTGGGCATGGGCGGCGCGGGCTTTCCGACGGCGGTAAAATTAAATCCCGGCCCTAATGTAAAAATCGATACCTTGATTTTAAATGGGGCGGAGTGCGAACCGTATATCACCTGCGACGATTTGTTAATGCGCGAGCGCCCCGAAGAAATCGTCGAGGGCATGCTCATCATGCAACATATATTGCAAGCCGACACCTGCATTATCGCGATAGAATCGAATAAACAAGAGGCCTATCGTTGTATGCTCGCAGCCACACAAGCGGCACAAAACGCAGCGTTAGAAGTGGTGATGATTCCGACGATATATCCAACCGGCGGTGAAAAACAACTCATTCAAGCGCTCACCGGGCGCGAGGTTCCGGCAGGCGGATTGCCCGCAAAAATCGGTATCGTCATGCAAAATGTCGCCACTGCGGCGGCGGTCTACCGCGCGGTCGTGTTAGGCGAACCGCTCATCGCGCGTTACGTCACGCTCGCAGGCGGCGTGCCGCACGCGTGCAATTTAGAGGTTTTGCTTGGCACGCCGGTGCGTTATTTGATTGAAGAAATGCATGGCGTACGCGCCACAGTCGATAAAATCATCATGGGCGGACCGATGATGGGTTTTGCGTTACCGCTCGATGACGTCCCTATCGTTAAAACCAGCAATGCCATATTGATCTCCACCGTCGCCGACCGGCCGCTACCCGCACGTGTCGAAGCTAGCGCCTGTATACGATGTGGAGAATGTACCCGTGTCTGCCCTGCGCAATTGCTGCCCCAACAACTCTATTGGTATGCACGCGCGCGTGAATTTGAACGCGTGCAGCAATATCATTTATTCGACTGCATCGAATGCGGCTGTTGCGATTACGTATGCCCTAGCCACATTCCATTGGTGCAGTATTACCGTTATGCCAAAACTGAAATCAGCGCGCAAATCCGCGACAAACAAAAAGCGGAAGCCGCGCGTCAGCGCCACGAAACACGTCTGCAACGCCTAGAGCGCCAAAAGCTCGAACGCGCCCAACGTCATGAAACACGCAAACACTTGGTGGAAAACAATGCGGATAATAGTACAACGGGCGGTGCCGGCAATGACACCAAAAAGGCCGCCATCCTTGCCGCTGTAGAGCGTTCGAAGATCAAACGGGCCACCAGCGAGGGGGCGCAAAAAAATGTCGAGAATCCACCCTCCGACGTGCAGCAAAAAATATCGGAAGTGGATGCACGGTGCGCAAAAAAGTGCCCTGAGCCCCGCGACGATAGCGCAAACTGATCGAGGAGCACCGCGTGTTACGCCTGAAAACACCTAGCTCGCCACATACACACGCCATGACCAGCGTGAGCATCACCATGCTCAAGGTCATCGTCGCGTTAATACCCGGCATCGTGGCCAGCACGTATTATTTCGGCTGGGGTATATTGATCAACATTTTTTTGGCCGGCGCGACGGCCTTGATCAGCGAAGCCGCCGTGTTACGGCTGCGTCATTATGCGATCGCACCTGCGCTGCTGGACGGTAGCGCCTTAGTGACTGCGCTACTGTTGGCGCTCGCCGTGCCGCCCATCGCGCCGTGGTGGATCAGCGTATTGGGCAGCCTATTTGCTATCGTGATTTCCAAACAATTATACGGTGGACTGGGTTACAACCCCTTCAATCCGGCGATGGCTGGATACGCGTTTTTGTTAATTTCATTCCCGCAACCGATGACCGCATGGTTGTTGCCGGAGACACTCAGCGGTGTGCATTTGAATTTTATGGAGGCCTTGCACGTCACATTTTTTCAGGCCTGGCCGACGGAGTTGCGAGTCGATGCGGTCAGCATGGCCACGCCGCTTGATTTATTAAAGACTCAATTGGGCGTACACAAAACTATTTCCGAAATACGCTTCGGCACCAGTATCATCGGCGATTTCGGCGGCAAAGGCATCGAATGGATCGGCAATTGGTATTTATTGGGCGGCTTGTGGTTGTTGTATATGCGCGTCATCGCCTGGCAAATTCCCTTGGCGATGCTGGCCACACTTTTTGCGCTTGCGACACTCTTCAGCTTGTACGATCCCGACGTATATTCGTGGCCAATGTTTCATATCTTCAGCGGCGGCACGATTTTGTGCGCTTTTTTTATCGCCACCGATCCGGTCACGGCCGCGACCACACCCAAGGGGCGGTTGATTTATGGTGCCGGCATCGGCGCGTTGATTTTTATCATACGCACCTGGGGTGGCTACCCGGACGCCGTGGCGTTTGCGGTGTTGTTGATGAATATCGCCGCGCCCACTATTGATTACTACACGCAACCGCGAGTATACGGTCATGGCAAATAGCGGTTTATTGAAAAATATTCGCAGCGGCATCATCGTATTAGGGCTGTTCGCTAGTGTGACCACGGGACTCGTGGTGCTGGTACATCAATTAACCGAAGAGCGCGTCGCCGCCAATGAGCGCGCGGCCGTCTTGCGTAGCCTGCATGCATTGGTGCCCAGCGACCGTTTGGACAATGATTTATACCATGATGCAATCACGGTGCGCGATCCGGAATTATTAGGCGCACCCGATGGCGTAATGGTGTATAGAGCGCGCAAACAAGGGCTGCCGGTGGCGACGATATTTAATGTGGTCGCTCCCGACGGGTACAGCGGCCCCATCGCGTTATTGGTCGCGGTCACCTATGCCGGCGAGGTCATGGGTGTGCGCGTGGTCGGCCACAAAGAAACGCCCGGCTTAGGCGATAAAATCGAGGAACGACGCACGCCCTGGCTGCACGGTTTTGAGCGCAAAAACTTGCAAGATCCACCGCTAGTATCGGGGTGGGGGGTAAGGCGCGACGGCGGAGCATTCGATCAATTCAGCGGTGCGACCATCACCCCGCGCGCGGTAGTCAAGGCGGTCAAGAATACATTAGTCTATTATTCAAGACATCGTGACGAATTATTTGCGGCACCCAGCGCTAAGGAGCTTGCGCCATGAGCGTTCCCAGTTTCGGATATATCGTAAAAGAAGGCCTGTGGCACAATAACACCGGCCTAGTTCAGCTTTTGGGATTATGTCCGCTGCTCGCCGTCTCCACCAACGTCGTGAACGGATTGGGTTTAGGGCTGGCCACCATGTTGGTGTTGACCGCTACCAATACGGCGATTTCTTTTATTCGCAATCTTACCCGCCCGGAACTGCGCATCCCCGTCTATGTACTGGTCATCGCTGCGCTGGTAACCGCTGTGCAATTATTGATAAACGCGTATTTTCACGATTTATACAATGTACTGGGGATTTTTATTCCGCTCATCGTGACCAATTGCGCCGTCATCGGGCGTGCCGAGGCCTTTGCTTCGAAACACGATCCATTACGCGCCGCCACCGATGGATTCGCCATAGGCTTGGGGTTTGCAATCGTTTTGGCATTACTGGGCGCGATGCGCGAAATACTCGGTCAGGGCACGCTTTTTAGCGATGCGCATTTAATGTTTGGCGAGACCTGGCGCAGCATAGAAATCCAGTTCTGGCCGGGCGGAGATGGCATGCTGTTGGCGATTTTACCGCCTGGCGCGTTTTTCGCGCTGGGCGGCCTGATCGCCTGCAAAAATCTGCTTGACGCCCATCGTAAAAAGCGCATCATCGCGCCTCCCAGTCCCAACAACGCCGCAAAAACTGCGGCCTACGCCAAGGCGGTAAATTAATATGGCGCGTCCTACCCTGCGTAAACCGGCTATTATTTTTGTCACTGCATTCATCGTGTGCATAGCGGGCTGGGGCGCATGGCGCGCCGTCACGTGGTTTACCCAACGCGAACCTGCGCCTATGGATACCGGCGCTATGCGCGGCGTTATCATCGCCAGCCCAGCCTTGGCGCTACCGGCATTTCAACTGACGGACGGGAACAATCGCGCCTACACCAACGAACAGCTCAAAAATCATTGGACGTTGATCTATTTTGGCTACACACACTGCCCAGACATCTGCCCGACCACCTTGCAAACGCTCGCTAAAGTAACCGCACAACTAAGCGACACGCAACGCAACGACACCCAGGTCTTATTCATATCTTTAGACCCCAAACGCGACAGCTCGGCGATCATTAAAGACTACGTGGCGCACTTTGACGCCAGCTTCACCGCCGCAAGCGCGCCCGCCACGGCGTTGCATGTGTTGACGGAACCGCTCGGTGTGATCTACGAATTTGAAGGCGACACCAACAAACCCGACTACACCCTGAATCACTACGGCGCAGTATTCATTATGGATCCGCAGGCGCGATTGCGCGCCTATATCTTGCCACCGCATGAAGCACCGCGTGTATTAGAGGCGTATACAAAAATCCGCGTCTATTACGGAGGACATTCGTGAAATTTTCAATCCCACTGGGCCTTTTTTTATTTCTACAAGCAACGGCTATACACGCGGCCTTGGAATGTCGTGAGGCGTGGCTACGCGAACCGCCGCCCAATGCCAGTGTATTGGCGGGTTATGCAAAATTAATTAACACGGGTACTTCCCCACTTATTATCAACGCCATCAACGTCGCGCATTTTGAACGCGCCGAGATCCATCGCACGGAAATCAGCGGCGGCATGACACGCATGGTTTCGGTAGAACATTTGACCATCGCCCCCGACACGCCCGCCGTGCTGGAACCTGGCGGCATGCATTTGATGTTATTCCACCCGCGCCGCACGCTGCGCGCCGGTGAAAAATCCACATGGTATTTTACCACCAACCAAGGCCCGCAACGCTGTACCGCGATGATTGAAAAATGATGCTGGAACAAACCGTGCGCGAATTGTTTTCGCGCTTTAAATCCAACAATCCCCAACCGGCCACCGAGCTCGTTTATCACAACACCTTTGAGCTATTGATCGCGGTCATATTATCCGCGCAGGCCACTGACAAGGGCGTCAACAAGGCGACACTGGAGTTATATAAAGTCGCCAATACACCCAGTACGATATTAGATTTAGGCCTGGAGCGTCTAAAAAAATATATCAGTAGCATAGGCCTCTACAACACAAAAGCGGAAAATATCTTAAAAACCTGTAAAATCCTCGTCGAAAAGCACGCCGGACAAGTGCCCAACCAACGCGAGGCACTGGAGGCCTTACCCGGCGTAGGCCGCAAAACCGCCAATGTGATCCTCAACACCGCCTTTGGTCAGCCGACGATGGCAGTGGATACGCATATATTCCGCATCGCCAATCGCCTGGGTTTATCGAACGGCACAACGCCGTTGGCGGTGGAGCAGGATTTGATAAAAATCATTCCCGATGAATACAAGCACGACGCACACCACTGGTTGATTTTGCATGGGCGCTATGTGTGCGTGGCGCGTAACCCGAAATGCGACAGTTGCTTTGTCGCGGATTTGTGCGAGACCGTGAATCCACCGAAAAAGGCGCAAATAAAGGCAAAAAACGCCCCCAAAAAGGCGCAACAGGCGCTAAAAAATCGGCGTAAGACTGGTGAATGAATTCCACTCCGTTCCGGCAATATTCTCCAAATCTATTTTAAAAACGTGCCCACCCTACGCGCTACGTACGGAATCTAGATATACTGTATTTGGTCAATCAATACTCACTCCAACCCCAACTTCTTCAACCGATAACGCAACTGTCTAAAACTGATGCCCAACAGTTTCGCCGCTGCGGTTTTATTAAACTGCGTCTTTTCCAAGGCGCGTTGTATGGCCCCCCGACTTCGGCGCAAAACGTGACTAAGTGATTGATTTAATTAAAAACGAGCAGTTGGGCTAGGCACTACATTCA
>CAKKRP010000046.1 GCA_919902765.1 Gammaproteobacteria bacterium
TAGCACCAAGGCTAGATTGCAGCAGGTCAGTGAACAGTTAGGCAAGACGGCAGACGAAAAAATTCGTGTCATGAAACAGGCGGAACATGACAGCATCAAGGCCGACTATTACCGTCGCAAGGAAAAACTGGAAGCGGCCAAAGGGGCGGCGGATATTCGGGCGGAGGCGGTGGCGTTTGGGGTGATGGAGGTTGTGCAATGAGTACGAACTATGAAAAGGTTCGACAACAGAATATTGAGGAATATGGGAAAGGCACCAAGCATCTTTCCTATTTCTCAGACATCTATTCAACCCGGACACACTTTATTTACGAGGTTCTACAAAATGCCGAGGATGCGCTATCGCGTCGCCCCGGCAACAGTCTAAGCGGCTATGTAGATTTCAAGCTTTTCGATGACAGACTCGAAATTCGCCACAATGGCGCCCCATTCACCGAGCAGGATGTGATTGGCATCTGCGGCATAGGCGAGGGTACGAAGGCTGACGATTACACGCAGATTGGCAAGTTCGGCATAGGTTTCAAATCCGTGTATGCCTACACATTCTTTCCACGGATTCACTCTGTCAACGAGCACTTCGAGATACGGCGTTTTGTTGAACCTCACGCCGCCAAGCATGTGTCTGACAGAGATACATTGATTGTTTTGCCATTCGATCAAACAGACACAAGACCAGACTGGGCATTCAGAGACAACGTACCAGCGCCAGGAGCCGTGCGCGAAATTGGCGATGCCCTTCGCAAGCTGGGAATCAGAACGATGCTATTCTTACGGCATATCGAAAAGATTAAATGGACACTTCCAGATGGCACGTCGGGGCAGTTTATTAGGAATGCTGAGTCAGTTGCTGTAGAGCAAGTATTGCGGAAACAAGTATTGCGGAAAGTAAAAGTCCTGGATCAAGGCGACCACTTTGAAGAGTGGCGGATATTTGAGCGTAACATTGAGGTGCAAGACGCCGGAAAATCTCGCCAAGTCAAGGTTGAAGTCGCATATCTCCTCACGAACGGAACCGTAACCCGTGCGGACAACACGGAGTTGGTTGTTTTCTTTCCAACGGAGCATAAAACAGAACTGGGCTTTCTCATTCAAGCCTCGTTCAAAGCGACCAAGGCGCGTGACAACATCAAGAGAGACGATCCGGTCAATTGCCAGATAATTGGGGCGGCAGCGCAACTTGCTGCTGACGGCCTGTTAACCTTGCGCGACCTACTGAATGTAGAAAGCTTCAATGCACTCCCATTGCGGGTGCAAGACTTCTCCGAAAGCAGTTTGTTCCGTCCTGTGTATGACAAGGTGCGCGAAGCATTCAAAACTCAGCCGCTGCTGCCTGCACATGGCGGTGGCTTTGTGCATGTTGACGAAGCAAAGCTGGCTCGCGGTAAGGAGTTGGTTGAATTGTTTTCGCCGAAACAACTTGATACCCTGTTTGGCCAAAAGGGACTGAAATGGCTAAATGATTCCATTACGGAAAGTGGAGAAACAGCGGATTTTTACCGCTTTTTGAGTCAGGTGGTTGAAGTTGAAGAGATACGGCCATCCAAGCTGAAAGACAAGTTAACAGCTCTCTTTTTTGTGGCACAAAGCGAAGAGTGGCTAGGTGATTTTTATGCCTACTTGAGTAAGAACTACAGCGAATTTAGCGCTGTGCCGTTTGTGCGGCGCGAAGATGATCAGCACATTTTACCCGGAACAGCCGATAAACCCAATGTTTGGTTGCCGCCCGCCAATGCGGACAACATAGATCAAACGATTTTCCCTTTGGTTAAACGCTCCCTTGCCAGTAATCAGGAAATCACCAAGTTTTTGCGTGAAACGGCAAAGCTGCGTGAGCCTGACAAGGTTGATGTTGTCATAAAGTGTATGTTGCCAAAGTATGAGGAAGGGACATGGCAGTTCAAACTGGATGACTACATATCTGATCTGAAAGAAATTTCAGCTTCCTATTCGAGTGCTAAACCAGAGGATGCCAATCGGCTTATCGCCAAACTCAAGTTAACAACGTTCGTTGTCGCCGTTCCTGCGGGTAGTTCACAAAGCGACACAGTTATTTGGAAGATGCCGGGAGACCAAGCTCTGTATAGCCAATCTCAGGAAATAGAGCAGTGGTTTGCCGGGAATGATTCCGATAAGGCCTGGTTTCCCTTGCCTGATGTCAGCAAAATTTTGCCTACTGAACTTACAAGCAAGTTGGGTTTTGCTCTGGGCGGACTGATTAAACGAAGTAACGCAATGTGTTACCGAAAGTCAGAGTGTTACCGAAAGTCAGAGGGAGGGTTTGACGCAGATGCAGACTTCTTTGGGCTTTTATGGGCATTGGCCAATCCAACCCATGAGCGGGCAATCTTTTTGTGGGCAAAGCTGCTCGAAAATATTCCGTTGATTAAGGGGAAAGAGCTGCGCAGCAGAAATAAGCAATTTCCAGCTAATAGCACTACAGAATTCAATGGGTATTCCAAACTGGGTCAAACTTGCACCAAGTACGCTTGGCTTCCCGTAGGTGACAAGTATTGCAAGCCATCTGACGTGCTGCTTTCTGACCTTTCTGAAAAATTCCAACAACACTCGCTTGCCGACGCACTCTCGCGTTCGCTTGGAATGAAACAGCCCATATCTAGCGAAACCATCAAGGCGCTTGGATTTAGTGATGAAGATGAATTGCGGAGAGCGCAAGAAATTATTCGGTCACCAGATCGCTTGCGTGAATTTGAGGAATTCCAACGACACAGACAAGATGGATCCAGAAGCAAATCAGCTCTGCCCAATAAAACTGCTGACAACCCTGAAAGGCGCACAGAAAAGGTGGCCGAACAAGCGAGAAACACTCCGGAAAAAACACGGGAAGCTAGAGAGCGTACCGTTGATCCAGATTATGGCGGAGCGCAAGATGACGCAAGAGCTTATCTTAAACATCAGTACACGAATGACGACAAGATAATGTTTTGCCAGCTATGCCAAGACAAGCAACCTGTAATATTGAACGGTGAGCCTCATTTTGAAGCAGTGGATTGTGTGGGTGATATCAATACCCACCACGAACAGAACAACCTGGCACTTTGCCCTAATCATGCTGCCATGTATAAAAACGGCGGCTTAGTTCCTGATGCTATTCGGCGCGCCATATTGGAATGCAAAGGCCAGGAAATTCCCATGAATCTCGCAGGTAACGAAGTAAGACTTTATTTTACCCAGCAACACCTTGGCGATTTGCGCGCAGTATTGACCGCATTGGATACAAAGGAAATTTAGAAAGGAGTCTTCATGCCCACCATCAGCATGTTCTACGGAATTCTGGTCGCCATGTTTTACGAGGACAATGACCGTCACCATCTGCCGCACATCCATGTGCGTTATTCCGGCATGAAGGCGGCCATGGCCATCGAGGATGGCCGGGTGCTGGCGGGTGAGATTCCTGCCAGGCAGTTGAAAATGGTTCAAGCCTGGATCGAGATTCACCGCGATGAGCTGTTTGCGGACTGGGAGCTGGCCGTGGCAGGCGAAGAGCCTTACCGTATCGCGCCGTTGCAGTGAGGGAAAGTCTGATGGACGTTTTGCTGGATGTTGTGCAGGTCGAGGTTGGCGCTGACTACACGCTGATTCTGGACTTTGAAAATGGCGAAAGGCGCATATTCGATATGCAACCTTATATGGACAAGAAACCCTTCATGAAGATCAAGGATGCGCGGTTGTTCGCCCAAGCCAGGGTGGATTATGGAACGGTGGTCTGGCCAGGCAATATCGATATTGCGCCGGAAACCCTCTATGACCGCTCGGTGCCGCTCGTTGCTTGACGTGCTCAGGATCGACGTTGGCACAATAGCAAAGCCGACAAAGCCGGGGCCTGTTCTCGCATTGTTGCATTCGCACTCGAATGATCCGCCCCACCGTCACCAGGTGTAGCCCAACGTACTCGTCGATCTCGCGATAACTATAGGCCCCGGTCTCGTGGCGCGAACGGTCTGTTCTTGACTTTTGCCTTCGTGGTGGTGAAAAGCAAACGTTGCGTGTGCTGAGCGCACGTATCCCCACATTGTTAAAACATCCAATAATTCCGATGAGATAAATACCAAAGGTCAGATCCTATCGGCGACATGGTGTATGGGCTGGCGCACCATTCCTACAAACTTGCAAATCCAGAATGCAGAAAGTACAAGACGTGTTTGGCGAGTTCAAACGTGCATGCAGCGCTTGCTACCCTTGCTGCGCTTGCTTATTGAGTTTAGGATATCGAAAATGGGTAAGTCAGAAAGGGAGACGGGATAGTTATGTCATACATTATGCATCATACGGAACAACCATCTATTCTCCTGCCAGGGAAGTATAAGAATCCCGCAGGCCATACGGAGTGCGTAGAGTTTGTACGTCAGGTGACAAGCGCACCAGCCACTTATTTGTGGAAAAAAGGATTGCATATTCAAGGGGCGTCGTCCGGCGCGGTTCCAAGGGGTACCGCCATTGCCACGTTTGATGCAAACGGAAAATACCCCACAGACGCACTTGGTAAGCATGCGGCAATTTATCTAGGGCATAGTTCTGTCGGGATAGATGTATTAGATCAGTGGGCTAGTTTGGGCGCAGTAAAAAGACGTACCATTCGATTCAATAACCATAACGCAAATTCTCGTAGCGACAAAGCGGAGATGTTTTATGTCATTGAATAGTTTTGTGCGATCAGTTTTAATCTGTGTTTTTTTTGCTGTTAACCATGGTGCCATGGCGAAGTCGATTGGGTGTCCAGAAATTGTTAATGTTGAAGAAAAAATATCCGCTACACCGCCGGGGTGGCAATCACACATAGACGATCAAGCGCACCCGTTAGTAAACGTCGCTTTTTATTCCGGCCATCCACGTGAGCGCGCCTCACTTGTGCCGATTTCAGAAAATCATTCCGGGGCTACGTCCATTGCTCGTTGGAAATTTACACCTGGCGATAAATTAGGAAATTGGATATTGTGCAAATATTTGAATACCAATGCGACCTACATTCAACCGCTTGAACCTAACGTTAGGCTTTGTAAAGTATCCTATAAAAATTACCCTAATACCGATGTAAAAGACGTTGTGTCTATAGTATGTGATTGACATATTATTAACCGTCGCATAAAAGTTTCCTAACCCCTCGCGGTGGACGAGCGAATACCTTGGCAAATAGGACGAACTCCACGTAGTTGCTACAAACTCCGCGACAGACATTTTGGCGGTCGCGTTGCGGCGTCCAGCAAGCATTGCTGCGTAAAGTATGTGGTATATCGAGGTGGGTAATCATGCTCTACCTTGAACGGAAGGAAATAATCGCGCACCGCTCTGACAACTTCCAACTCTTTCAATGAGGTTTATGTAGTTACAAGCGTTGCACCCCATCGCTTATGCAGTTTGCTTACGTACCCGCTTTTTTAATCGACCCGCCCTTTGCTTTAAGTGCTGATTCATTTTCAGACTATAATGATGCAATGACAGATGGCGCGTTGCTTATGCGCCCAGACAAACTATGGGGTGGAGACGATAACGTGGGAAATTTTCGATATATCGCATTGGTTGTCGGTGTAGCAACCTTGGGTGCCACACACAAATTATGGTTGGACAATGCTTTTGCCGCAACGCCCCCCCTATTCACGTTGCAGGAACTTGGGTCTATCGGGGATTATGACCCCTACACTTCCCAAGATAAACTTTTTCGAATTAATGACGCGGGATTAGTGATAGGTACATCGGTAAATGGCGTAGCTAGCACTGGCCCTAACGATTTTCAAGCGATCTATAGCCCGCCTGACGGTGCCGGGGCGTATCCAACCGCTATGATTTCACTTCCTGAAATTCAAATTCCAGCCACCACCACAACACCAATAACCTATGAAAGCAGCACAACGAAAACTAGCGGCGCGAATGGACTTAATGCGGCTGGTCTGGTTGCAGGATGGATTGGAGCAGTCCCTTATAGCAGAAATACACGCATTGCGACCATTTGGACGCGTGATAGCATAGGCAATTGGACATTTGTTTCCCTGCCCTTAGGCACTTATGCCTCCAGCGCAGCATTTGATATCAATGACTCAAACGAAGTAGTTGGCACGGTAACCAACAGCGCAGGAATCACCTATGCAGCGTATTGGCCCTCTGCTACCGCAACTCCTGTGGTATTAAACTACTCTGCTACACAGGGTGGCATAGCGCAACTGTTGATCGGTGAGGCCTATAGCATCAATAACCTTGGACAAATAGTTGGCGTATTAGGAGGCTATGGAACACAAGGGAATTTATTGATCGGTGGCTCCTTTGCATCGGAGCGTCCTGGCACAAACGTTGTCGCATACCCGCTAGGCTCAATCAATACACTGCGAAACAATGGCGCGTTAAAAGATCCCACCCATACAGGATGGGGTGCGGCGGAGATCAATAATTTAGGCATTGCCACCGGTAGCTCCATCGCTTTATATGTTAACCAATACAAGGGCGCGGGGGGCTTTGGCCAAGATTGGGACGTGTCTCAACCCTATGCGCAATCCATCGTCGGCACAATACAAGATATCTTGTCCGACATATTCCCCATAAAAACGCATCCAGCGTATGGAGACATGAGCTGGGCAACAGCCATCAATGACTCTAATCACGTCTTGCTCGCCGCGATACGGACGAGCACGCATAGTACCACTACTAGTGTCCCATTTGCATTCGAGAGCGTGTCGTTTCTCGCGCGGCAAGAACCGACAGCGACCAACCCTAATCTGTGGGTGCAATACACATTGCACGACCAAACAGTCAATTTGCCCGTAGGATTTTCATTGGTGCGCTCCACTGGCATTAGCAATAACGATAGAATTGTCGGCATTGCGGGAGCAAATATGGTAGGCATCTACTCAGGAATTGGGGGGACAAACGGTGACTATCGCGCCTTCGTGCTTACGCCCGCCGTGGCAAATGTAACCACTGCTGTTCCAATCGTTACTGCCGCCACCACCACGCCCGTGGTAATGGCGGCAAAGCGCGCCGCACGAGCCGTCCAAAATGGCTCATTGGATGTGAATCAACCTGCAATAGCAACGTTGGCGATTAATAATATGGGGCCGATAGTCGCTACGGAAGTCACGTTGAATGTGACCATTTCACCAATAGTCGATATTACAAGTGACTGCCCAAAACGCAGCACAAGCGCTAATAGTGTCACCTGTTCGTTTGTCATCACTTCATTAGGCGTTAACCAACCTGTCGCGCAAGATGTAAGCTTCCAAACACCTGACGCGCAAAAATTGGTAATTACCGCAAACGTTGATACGGCAAGCGATGTGTTGGATAAATTTAACAACGCCAAATCCAGCACCATTAAAATAAACGGCTCGACAGCACCCGATGACCCGCTACCGCCCAGTTCACCTAGCGACACGCCGCCTGCGACCAACGACACGCAAACCAGCGACTCTTCAAAAAGCGGCGGTTGCACATTGGGCGACGGTCACCAAGTGGATAGTTCGTTGCCGATATTATTGCTTTTGGCGATGGGATATCTGATGCGTCAGCGTTATTTGCGGACGATTGTGCGACGTTTGGATTGATCATTACGATAGACGGCTTGGCCGATTGGCAGACAAAACGGTAACCTGGGTGGAGCGTGGCTTGCGAAACCCGGGGAATTAAGAAGGTTCATCTCTAGCCGCTTGAGTAAAACACCAAAAACAATAGTACACATGCTGGAGTTGTTGGTGACATATGGCGCACTTTTCGCCCTGATTACCCGGGAGATTGGGGCGACTTTCGTGTGAAACTTAACCCAAGGCCCTCTACGAATACTTTTAGCCGCAATGGATTCTATCTCCACGGTGGCGCCATACTCGGTTCGGCCGGTTGCATAGATATTGGCGGGGGCATGACTGGCGACAACAATACTCAGTTGCTAAAACTCGCCATAACAGCATCAAACAGCAATATCGAGGTAGAGATCAAACCGTGAAGACAATATTCCTGTATGCGGTTTATTATAATATCGTATTTCTATGTATCATCTTCTTAGTGCGACTGGTGTTCCCGGATAACCATGCATACTCGTCGCTCGCCGCCATTATGTCTGGGTTCACGTTTGCTGCGTATCTATCTCCGTCATGGTGGAAAATAGTGGCGTCATACATTTTATATTTCATTGTATTATTGACCGATTTATACGTTCCAATCGGCTGGCTTTCGTCGGCCAAAACGGCAGAATCCATCATCATCCCGATGGGTGCCGCATTTGTCACTGTTTTGCCGTTGACGATCACCTTAGCATCGAAAACAATTTACGCGCATATCTATGGTAGACAAAAAAACTAAGTAACTATTCAGCAAAAAATATTTCAAAAATCTCTTGACATATTTTTCACGAG
>CAKKRP010000047.1 GCA_919902765.1 Gammaproteobacteria bacterium
GGTTAAGGCCTTGCCGAGGTTGATCAACGCGTCTACGTGATCGGGTCGAATTGCAAGCGCGCGCCGCGCATAGTCTTCGGCAGCCTTTTTATCGTCCGTTTTCCCTACAAAACAGGCCAAATTGCTTAGACCGTCTGCAAATGACGGGTCTATCGTCACGGCCTTTTTAAGTAATTCGATGGCCTTTGATTCATCTTTTAATTCGCTATAGGCAAGCCCGAGATTGTTAAGGGCGTATATATCGTTTGGGGTGTAGGATAACGCCTTTTCGAGCACCAATATCGCCGTATTTATATCGCCTTGTTGCAATATACCCGCACCCAGTTGCGAAAAAATTCCTACTTTTTCTGGGTTGCTATTTATTAGTAACTCGAAACACTTTAGCGCGAGCGGCGCGGCGCGCTGTTGAAATAGATAGGCGCCGATATTTTCCAAATCATTGGCGATGTTGTTCGATAAATTTAACAAGCTATCAAGTGCATTAATTGCCGCTGCGGATTTTCCCATGCGATGGTACAAAACGCAAATATTGATTAATATCTTTTTTTCTTGCGGTTGGATGATTAATGCGCGTGTATATATATCCAGCGCCTCAAGATCGCGCGCTTGCGATTGCAACATTAATGCGAGATTTATGTAGGCCTCCGCATAGCTTGGAAATTGTTTTAAGCAGCGGCGATAGCTTTGTTCCGCGCGGGGAAACTCACTATTGTTTTTATAGGCGACCGCTAGGGCATTATAGGTGTCCGGGTCTTCTTTGATGCGCAAGGCCTTTTGAAGATATGTTATTGCTACACCATGCCGCCCCCTTCTCATTTCTATAGATCCGAGCATGCGCAGGGAGTCTCGATGGTGCGGCGTATGTCGCAGCGCCGCCTGACAGTGATCCATGGCCTCAATTAAATTCTCAGCGCGGAAAGCGTTGAGCGCCGCTTTAAAATATTGGTCGCTTAGCGCTTGTTTATGCGCGCTCTGAGCCATAGTGGATGTCCAATTGTTGCGTAAGCCTGCTGAGCGGTGCATGCCAATCACCGTCGGGTTGCTGACGCAAGAGTGTAAAGGTTGG
Source organism: Gammaproteobacteria bacterium (assembly GCA_919902765.1). Classification (GTDB taxonomy): domain Bacteria; phylum Pseudomonadota; class Gammaproteobacteria; order S012-40; family S012-40; genus CAKKRP01. Next base: position 1,067 of record CAKKRP010000047.1, read on the forward strand.
AAACCATGCGGATGTTGCGCCCATGTCCCAGCGCCATTCCGCAGGATGATTGAGTAGCACATAAGCGGGCAGCCTGAGGCTCGCGCGCAGGTGCATGTTGGTATTGCTGACACCGACATAATTGTCCAGGCACGCCAGCAGACCGTATAGTTGATTTAAGTCATCGCACCATGCGCTGAAATCGCCGATGTCGCGTTGTGTGCTATGGTGGAGAATTTTTAATTCGGCGGATTGGCTGTGCCTTTGGAGTACGATAAATGTCGCATTTATACCCCCGAGCGCCTGGCCTAACAGATCGATGGGGCAGTTTTTTTTATACAGCGCGGTGTGGGCTTCGGGTGTGTTGGGAAGGTAAGGGCCTGCGTTCCATGTTACGCCGATGTAAGGAGGGGGGCCGCAACGCGCCAGCGCCGCCTGTGCATTTTGCTTTGCGTTTGGGTCGCAGGGGATGAACGGTGGCGAGGGACGCGGGAGTAGCGTGGCATCGCCCACGAGGTAGGGTAGATCGCCGCTGGCCAGCGTGTAATCATAGTCGTCGGCGGTTGCAGTTACGAGTGTATTGCGAAAGATATGTGCGTGTGTGATTATCGGAGCCAATTTCGGGTTTGTCTTATAATCCACCGTAGCACCGCGCGATAATAATTCCCGCGCATAGCGTAAAAAGAAAATTTCGTCGCCCAATCCCTCATCGCCAATCACCAGGATTTTTTTATCCGTAAGTGTTTTCGGTAGAATGTTAGGTTCACCATATTGAATATTCGAGCGGCTGGGTCGCGCCAAAAAGTGTCGCCAACCAGTGGTAAAATCGCCCGCCGAGAGTTCAAGCAGCGCAAGCGCATGCACGAGTGTCGGACTATCTGGTTTAGAATCGGTTATTGCATGCGACAAGATCGCTTGTGCTATAGGATTCTGACCACGGGCGTTTTCAGCGAAGGCTAAGTTGGTGGTGGCGGTGATGTCAGACGGGTGGAAAGCGTGTGCGCGCGTGAAATATTCTACGGCGGCCTCCCAATTATACAGATTGTAAGCAATAGTGCCGGCCATCAGCAATGTCGGCAACAGTTCCGGCGCTAACGCAAGTGCGTGTTGGATCAGGTCTTGCGCGGCTTCTAGGCGTCCTTCTCTAAGCGCTATTTCCGCAGCCAATGTTAGCGTATCGGGGTTAGGATCAAGATTGTGGAGTAGATAATCAAGTAGGCGTTGCGCATTTTGTGTATGACCATGGTCGCACAATAATCGCGCATAGTTCTGCATATAGGGCGCATGATTAGGCATTAATTGCAATGCGGCGCGATAGTGTGTTTCGGCATTCGGAAAATTATTTAAGGCCGCAAACGTGGCGGCGAGGCAATTGTGTAGTTCGGCGTGTTTGGGTTCTAATTGTATGGCGCGTGAGAGCGTTGCTTGCGCATCCTGATAGCGCGCTAGCCGAAATTGTATTATCCCCATCAAGTACCAAGACGCATACTCGTTTTGGTGCGTGCCGAGGTATTCGGACGCAATTTTTTCGGCTTGCGTATAGTCGCCGCCAATTAAATAATGGTGGGCGCGTTCTAAAAGAGAAATAGTTGGCTGCATGCTTAGAAGTAGGCACAAGATATGCCATTGAAACTTGTTCTACCGCATTGCCGGCATCGGGGAATACACCCAGTTACACCCAATGGCTACACCCAATGGCTACACAAGGGGTATAGCTAACTATTTAATATATAATAATAAAAAGGCGCTTGTTGGGGTGCAGGCCGGGGTGAACTTGGGCCAAATATACCCCATAAAATAAAAATAATGCGTCATCATTTTGACATTTGGTCAAACGGTGATTATAGTTTGGAAGCGAACACTCATTCGTAGAGGTCAATCTAGCGATTGATGATGGCAATCCTGATACAACGCGAGGAATGGGCATGTCGGTGGTGACACGTGTGTTAGTGATTGAAGATAATCCGCAATTAAGCCATGTCTATAAGGCGATTTTTGAATTTATCGATCAAGATGCTTATGTCGCGGATTCTAAGCAATGGCAAGTTGTATTGGAAAAGGGCAAACCGTTTGATACGGTAGTGATCGGGCATTACTCCGATGATGTGGCGGAATCCATCATCAAAACGCTTGGCGAACAAGAGATGCAATTGCCGGTGGTGCGACTGGTGGATCGTAGCGCTAAAGGCTCCGCGAGCCATGAGCGGGTCGAAGGGAGCGTTTCCTATGTTGAGTTACCATTGAAATATATGCAGTTGTCTGATGCCTTGCACCACGCCATGGTCTATCGTCTGGGCAAAAATATTAATCGCGACAGCCGATCCCCGGAGCTGTTTCGCAGCTTAGTCGGAAACAGCCGCTCGATTACTAAGATACGCACCCTGGTAGCGCAGGTCGCGGATTCCGATGCGACGGTGTTGATATTGGGGGAATCCGGCACCGGCAAAGAAGTTGTCGCGCGTAACCTGCATTATCATTCGAAACGTCGCAACAAACCCTTTGTGCCGGTCAATTGCGGCGCAATTCCGGGTGAACTGTTGGAAAGTGAATTATTCGGGCATGAAAAAGGCGCGTTTACCGGCGCCATTAGCGCGCGTCAAGGGCGTTTTGAATTAGCGGAAGGCGGTACCTTGTTTTTGGATGAAATCGGCGACATGAGCTTGCATATGCAGGTTAAGTTGTTGCGCGTGCTGCAAGAACGCACCTTTGAACGCGTAGGGAGCAATAAATGTATACGCGCGGACGTGCGTATCATCGCGGCGACGCATCGCAATTTGGAAGAATTAATCCGCGACGGAAAATTCCGCGAGGATTTATTTTATCGCCTCAATGTCTTTCCCATCGAAATGCCGCCGTTGCGTGATCGCGTGGAAGATATTCCATTGTTGATTAACGAACTGATTGCGCGCTTAGAGGCCGAGCGTCGCGGATCGGTGCGTTTGACGCCAGGCGCCATTATGGCCTTGTGTCAATATCGTTGGCAGGGCAATGTACGAGAACTTGCCAATCTCATTGAACGGCTGGTCATTATGTATCCCTATGGTGTCGTCGATATCGGCGATTTACCTGAAAAATTCAGCCCGCAAGCGAAGGTGTTGGCGAGTTCCGACGACACGTTGCGCGTCACGCTTAAAAATAACGATCCTGCGCCGCATATTTTTGAGCAATCGCCGTCCTTGCCGCGCCTGCCACGCGAAGGTTTGGATTTGAAGGAACATCTAAACACCTTGGAATTCAGTTTGATTAAACAAGCGCTTGATGACGCAGGCGGCGTAGTCGCGCATGCGGCAAAACGCCTCAAAATGCGGCGCACCACTTTGGTGGAAAAGCTGCGCAAATATGGGCTAACGCGCGGCACAACAGAGGAACGCGTCTAAGCAAACGTAGGGTTTAAAAAATAGCGCGCTCGATGCATAATCCGGTATTTTCGCCCTTCTATATCATACTCCGCCTATGCGCGACGGGCTGAGTATGATGTTTATAATTCCCTCCATCCGCGATGCCGCACAATAGCATGACGGCGCTCGTCAATGGCGGTTAAATTGCGCCATATTGTTGACTGTGTCGCAAATTAGCGCGCGCAACTTACTGAATTAAGAGAAAAAGTCTAAGGCATATTTCTTGCTCCTGTAGTATTGCGAGCGAACCGGGCGTATCCCGGCAGGAGTGTAGTGTGTCGGCAAAATCCATCGATATTTCCAGTGTACAAACTGAACTGGAAGAAACCTTTCGCGCCTTTAATCATCTTTCCGCGCAACTGTCTTCTTCGTATAACACGTTGGAAGACAAAATTTCGCGTCTCAATAATGAATTGGCGTTGGCCAATCGTGAAAGATTAGAGCAACTTGCGGAAAAAGAGCGCCTGGCCGCACGCCTCTCGAATTTATTGACGGCCTTACCCGCAGGCGTATTGGTCATAGACGCCGAAGGTGTGGTGCAACAAGCCAATCCCGCTGCGGTGGCAATTGTAGGCGAACCGTTGGTCGGCGAATTGTGGCGCGTGATTATTAGCCGCGTCTTTACCCCCGCCAAGGATGCCGGTACGGATGCGGTGACGATAGATGGAAGGCGGGTGACCATCTCGACCTGTCCGCTCGGAACCGATCCTGGGCAAATCATCCTGATGGTAGATGTGACGGAAACGCGTGCCTTACAAGAAGCGTTGACACGCCACAAACGGTTGACCGCGATGGGTGAAATGGCCGCACGGCTCGCCCATCAGATACGCACACCTGTGGCCTCTTGTTTGTTATACGCGTCGCATTTAGTACGCCCTAAGTTGGGCGAGACCGAACGCAGGCGCTATGCAGATAAAGTGTTGTCGCAATTGCGTCACCTGGAACACATTGTCAATGACACGATGTCGTTTACGCGCGGCGCCAAGGCGGGCAATGAAGTGATCGTCATTGGCGAATTGGTGTCGGCGCTGGTGCAAGGTGTGGAAGCGCAGTTGAGCGAAAACGATTGCCAGCTTGACGTGATGGATCAGGCCCCCGGTGCGAGAGTTCAGGGCGATCATGAGGCGCTGTTGAGCGCGTTGCAAAATTTAGTAACCAATGCCATCCAGGCCTGCGGTGTGGGCGGTCGTATGCATTTGACGGTGCATGTATCCAAGGCGCATCAAGGATTGTCGGCGGTGGATTTGGTATTCAGCGACGATGGTCCGGGTATACCTGAAAACGCAAAAGAGCGAATTTTTGAGCCGTTTTTTACCACCCGGCCGAATGGCACCGGATTGGGCTTGGCGGTAGTACAGGCCGTCATTCAAGCACATGGCGGCGCGATTTGGCTGGAATCCGCGCCCAAAAAAGGCGCCACCTTTGTTATGCGCTTACCGATGTTAAATTCGTCGCCTGACAATAAACAGGCGATGCGCAAAGAACGTAAAGCCGCTCACAAGAGGAATGCCGCATGACACGCGCTGCGATATTGCTGGTGGAAGACGACAAAGAATTGTGCGATGCATTATGCGAGACGCTGGGTATGGCGGGTTATACGGTCGCCAAGGCCCATAACGGGCAGCAAGCGCTCGAACAAATGGACAGCGGCGATTTCAATTTGGTGGTGAGCGATGTGCAGATGGATATCATGGATGGACACGCGCTGTTACGCCATTTAAAACGTAATCACGCGGAAATACCCGTTATTTTGATGACCGCGTATGGAACGATACAGAAGGCCGTGGAGGCGATGCGCGAAGGCGCGGTCGATTACATGGTGAAGCCCTTTGAAGCGGAGGTGCTGGCGAATACCGTAGCCAAATACATCCCCCAACGCGAAGAAGAAGGCGCCGAATTAATCGCCGCCGACCCGGCCACATTGCAAAAAGTGGAAATTGTGCGGCGCGTTTCCGACAGCGATGCGACGGTGCTGATAACCGGAGAAAGCGGTTCCGGTAAGGAGGTCTTCGCGCGCGAAATCCACCGTTTGTCACCGCGTCACAATGGACCCTTCGTCGCAATCAATTGCGCGGCAATCCCGGAAAATATGCTCGAGGCCATGTTGTTTGGATATGAAAAAGGCTCGTTTACCGGCGCTTACAAGGCCAGTCCGGGGAAATTCGAAATGGCCAACGGCGGAACCATATTGTTGGACGAAATTTCGGAGATGGATTTCGGGCTGCAAGCGAAATTGTTGCGTGTTTTACAGGAACGGGAAGTGGAGCGTTTGGGCGGTAATAAAATGATCGCGCTGGATGTCAGGGTATTGGCGACATCCAATCGAAATATGCGCGATGAAGTGGATAAAGGGAAATTTAGGGAAGATTTATATTATCGACTCAACGTCTTTCCGTTACATCTACCGCCGCTACGCGACCGTATGCACGATATCATTCCGTTGGCGACGCATTTGTTAAATAGACATTTTCGTGGCAATGGTAAACCCCTGCCGGCGATTTCATCGTCGGCGCAACAAAAATTGGTCAATTATTCCTGGCCGGGTAACATTCGAGAGCTCGACAACGTGATCCAACGCGCATTGATTTTACATCAAGGCGGCGCGATAGAAATCGACGATATTATATTCGAGGGGCAATCCGGTGAAAATTATGACGAAGAAATACATACCGGAAGTTCGAATATTGTCCGGGAAAATAGCGCGACATTAGTATCTAACAGCACCGCCGATCAAGCGGATAACCCGAAATTAAACGAAAGCTTGAAGTCACGTGAACAACGTTTAATTCTCGACGCCTTACGCGAAGGGAGCGGGAGTCGCAAATTCGCTGCGGAAAAACTCGGGATCAGTCAGCGTACCTTGCGGTATAAATTGGCCCGTATGCGCGAATCCGGCGTAAATGTGCCTGCAAGTCGAGGGGATTGAAATATGGAGAGTTCGCGATGAAAGAAATAGACAGTGCTAAATTATTGGCGGAAATGCGCAGTATGGCGGCGCAGGCCAAAGGCGTTCCGCTTGCGGAAACCACCGAGGCGGACGCAACGGGCGGTTTTAGCGAGTTATTAAAAAACGCCATTAACGGCGTCAATGAGGCTCAGCAAAAGGCGGAATCGTTGGTGAACGCGTTTGAAACCGGAGAAAAAGGCATAGACCTCCCGCAGGTGATGGTTGCGACTCAAAAGGCGCGGGTCGCGTTCACCGCAATGGTAGAGGTGCGCAATAAACTTCTGGACGCCTACCAAGAAATTATGCGCATGCAAGTGTGATATAGCCCTCCATGGCCACACCTAATTCAGACCAAAACGCCCCTACAACCGTACCTGCTACGCAGACGAACGGAGGCCTCCCGGCGGCGTCAGGGCAGAGTTCCACCGACGCGCCGGATGCAATCGAAGCGCAATTGGATACGCCGCTGCAGCGTGGCGTTGAGCGTTTTAAAGGGCTGCCACGCACATCGCAATACACTTTGTTGATTGTAGTAGTGTCGTTGTTGGCCATCGTGATCGTTTCGTTGCTATGGTCTACCGAAAAAAATTATAAGCTATTGTATGGAAAACTCTCCGATGAGGTCGCCTCGCAAATCGTCGATATACTCAAACAGCAACAGATACCCTATAAATTCAACGAACATGGCGGCGAGTTGCTGATACCGGCCGACAAAGTATATGAAACGCGCTTGATGTTGGCCGCCAAAGGGTTGCCGAAGAATGAAGGGTCCGGCTTTGAAATGCTCGATAAAAAACAAAGTTTCGGCACCAGCCAGTTTATGGAGACTGCGCGTTATAATCATGCGATGGAAGGTGAAATCGCGCGTTCGATAGCCCGATTGCAACATGTAGAAGGCGCGCGCGTTCATTTGGCCTTGCCTAAACAATCGGTATTTGTACGCGATAGACAACCTTCCAGCGCCTCCGTGTTGATCACGCTAAGTCCAGGACATCGCTTAAGCGACGACCAAGTCGCCGCGATTATTCATTTGGTGGCTTCCAGCGTGCCGCAGCTCGCGCCTGAACGTGTCACGGTGGTGGATCAGACCGGAAAAATGTTGACGAAATCCGAGTCGTCTGGCGATTTATCGCTGACCTCGGCGCAATTTGAACATAAAAAGGCCTTGGAACAATATTATATCGAACGTATAGAACGCATCTTGACACCGATAGTCGGATTCGAAGCGGTGCGCGCGCAAGTTGACGCAACGGTGGATTATTCAATTACCGAGCAAACGGCGGAAAGCTTTAATCCGGATGTGCCCGCATTGCGTAGTGAACAAACTCAGGAAGAAATTAGTAAAGGCGGCGAGGCCGGCGGCGTGCCTGGGGCGTTGACGAATCAGCCCCCAGGCGCGGCGAATTCTCCGGAAAAAATCAATACAGATGCCGGTGGCAATGCAAAAACAGAGGCGATCACCAAGCAATCGAAGCGTGCGACCTATAACTATGAATTGGACAAAACCGTCAGTCATACCAGGCGTGCGCCGGGTGTGTTGAATCGCATTTCCGCCGCCGTGGTGGTGGACGATAAATTTCTCGCAGGTGTTAGTGAAGGTACGGTGGCGCGTGCCGCTTATACGCCCGAAGAAATGGAACGTATTGTCGCCTTGGTCAAAGAGGCGATAGGTTTTAATGTGCAGCGCGGCGATAGCGTAACGGTGACCAATGCGTCGTTTATGTCGCCGGAATTGATGATTCCACGTAAGAAAGAAATCTGGTACGAACTACCCTGGGTCGGCGACATCGCTAAATTGTCGGCGGCCGCCTTGCTGTCGTTGCTCGTGATCCTGTTTGTACTGCGTCCCGTCGCCAAGGCCCTGATCAAGAAAGACGCAGTGCCGCCGTTGCCGGGCGCGGACGGTGGGCCGGAGGCGGTGGCGGCAGGACATGGCGGGCTGAGCATTAGAGATGTAATTGATTATCAAGAAATCACCATCCCGGGTTTTGGTGTGACGAATTACGAAGAACTTTTGAGTAGATTGCGGGATAAGGCACGCGCCGAGCCTAAGGTCGTAGCGCAAATAATTAAGGTATGGGTAGCGGAAGGTGAGTCAGCCTGATAAGGAAAAGAAAGGCGATAAGGATGCCGATGGTGATGATGCTGTCGAAGTCCCCGCAATTGCGACGAATGTTTCCGGCCTCAAGGGGATAGAACGGGCGGCGATATTATTGTTGACCTTGGGCGAAGAAGAGGCCGCTGGCGTAATGAAGTTCATGGAACCCAAGGAGGTGCAAAAAATCGGGTTGCAGATGGCGGCGTTGCGTAATGTCACCAAGCAACAAGTCGTAGATGTACTGAAAGAATTTTATTCCATAGTCGAAACGGCTACCGCGCTCGGTTTGGACGCCGATGAATATATTCGCAATGTATTGGTCAAGGCCTTGGGCGAGGACAAGGCCAGCGGATTAATCGACAGAATATTGTTGGGCGGACACATCAAAGGTCTGGAGGCCTTTAAATGGATGGAGCCGCGCGCGATTGCAGAATTGATACGCAACGAACACCCGCAGATTATTGCGATTGTGTTGTCGTTTTTAGAATATGAACAAGGCGCGCAGGTGTTATCCATGTTTGCGGAACAAGTGCGTGTGGATGTTATATTGCGTATTGCGACCTTGGAAGGAATTCAACCGGCGGCGTTGCAAGAGTTGAATGAAATCATGGAACGTCAATATGCCGGCAATACCAGCGTCAAGTCTTCCAGCATCGGTGGCGTACGCGCCGCTGCGAATATTTTGAATTTCATGGATTCTACCATTGAAAGCGAGATCATGGATGGGGTCAAGGAAATAGATAACGAGTTGGCGGAACAAATCGAAGATTTAATGTTTGTATTTGAAAACTTGTTGGAGATCGACGATAAAGGAATACAAGCCCTGTTGCGCGAAATTTCGTCCGAGACATTGATTGTTGCGCTGAAAGGCGCCGATGAAAATATTAAAAACAAGATTTTCCGCAATATGTCTAAGCGCGCCGGTGAAATGTTAAAAGAAGATTTGGAAGCGAAGGGACCTGTGCGTCTTAGCGAGGTCGAGCAGGCGCAACGCGAGATCGTGGGTATTGCGCGGCGCATGGCGGAAAGCGGCGACATAGTCTTGGCAGGTAAGGGCGATGAGTTCGTCTAAGGTCATCCAAAAAGAAAAGCTCACGGCCTTTCAACGGTGGGAACTACCCGCCGTAGGGGTGGGCGATGAAATTGTAACGCCGCAAATACCCAAACAAGAAGAAATACCGGAAGTCAAATATCCTACCGTGGATGAAATTCAAAAAATACAAAAAGACGCCTATGACGAGGCCTATGCGGCGGGTATGGTCTCGGGTAAAGAAGAAGGGCGTAAGCTAGGCGTAGAAGAAGGAAAAATAGAAGGGAATAAGCTAGGCATAGCGGCAGGTAAAGAGGAGATGCGTGCGTTAGGGCGAAAAATTGAAGAATTATTTGCCGTCATGAGCGAGCCCTTGGCGGAATTAGACGAGCGCGTCGAACAAGAATTGGTCGCCTTGGTCATTGCGATGACCAAAAATTTGGTGCGACGAGAGATTAAAACAGACCCCGGGCAAATCGTCGCGGCGGTGCGTCAAGGGGTTGCGGTATTGCCGGTGTCGGCGCGCAATGTGCGGGTTTTATTGCACCCCGAAGATGCGGCCTTAGTGCGTGAAATATTGGCGGTCGGTGAAGAAGTTGAGGAATCGCGATGGAGAATTGTCGAAGATGCGGCCTTGGCGCGCGGCGGTTGCCATATCGAGTCTGACGAATCTCGCATAGATGCGACGGTAGAAGCGCGTTTAATGCGCGTTATTTCTCAAGTACTGGGTGGTGAAAGAGAAGGTGAAAAATGACGACGCTACGCGCGGAGCGTGCGCAGGCGTGGTTAAAAAGGTTGCAGCCTTATCAGGCGCGGACGCATGAGCCGCTGCCGGTTATTGTTGAAGGAAAGCTCATACGTATGGTGGGTTTGACGATGGAGGCGGTGGGGTGTCAAGCGCCCATAGGCGCGCGTTGTAGCATCGTCAGCGGCGAACATGCGGTTGATGCGGAAGTGGTTGGGTTTGCGCATGACCATTTGTATCTGATGCCGATAGGTTTGATGCGGGGCATCGTACCGCATGCGCGTGTAATACCTAGCGGTACGTCTTATCGCGCGCCAGTGGGTAGAAATTTATTGGGCAGAGTTATCGACGGCAATGGCAAGGCTATCGACGGTAAAGGGCCATTAAAAGAAGATGCGTTCGTTTCATTGTATGGTTCTCCGATCAATCCTTTACAACGCGACCGCATTAGCCAGCCGTTGGATGTAGGCGTAACGGCGATAAATGCGTTGTTTACTATCGGTCGTGGGCAACGCATGGGATTATTTGCGGGCAGCGGTGTCGGTAAAAGCGTGTTGCTGGGTATGATGACGCGTTTTACAGCGGCCGACATTGTGGTGGTGGCGCTGATAGGTGAGCGGGGGCGGGAAGTAAAAGATTTTATTGAAATTAATTTAGGCAACGAGGGCATGTCCAGGGCCGTGGTCGTTGCCGTGCCTGCGGATGCGCCGCCGGTGTTGAGATTGCATGGCGCGGACCTCGCGACACGTATCGCGGAATATTTTCGCGATCAAGGTTTGCATGTGTTGTTGCTGATGGATTCGTTGACCCGTTATGCGCAGGCGCAGCGCGAAATTGCCTTGGCGATAGGCGAACCCCCGGCGACGCGTGGCTATCCGCCTTCGGTGTTTGCGAAAATTTCTCAGATCGTCGAACGCACCGGGAATGGCGACGCGGGGCGCGGATCTATAACCGCATTTTATACTGTGCTAGTCGAGGGCGACGATCAACAAGACCCGGTGGCCGACGCGACACGGGCGATTTTAGACGGCCATTTAGTATTGTCGCGCACCTTGGCCGAGGCCGGAGTATATCCTGCCATTGACGTGGAGGCATCGGTGAGTCGAGTAATGAGCGATATCGCACAGGAAGGGCATCTTGCAGAGGCGCGAAAATTTCGCCAAATTAGTTCTACCTATCAACAGAATCGTGATTTAGTCAACGTCGGGGCATATGTCGCGGGCACGGATCCGCAAATTGATGAAGCAGTGGCGATGCAACCCGCGATGAGTCAATTTATGCAACAAGGCATGCATCAAAAGGTGACCTATGCGGAAAGTTTAGCAAAATTGCATGCCTTGTTGCAGGCGAGCCCTAGGGCATAGCGATGAAACGATCCAAACGCCTAGCGGTAGTCAAAAAAGTCATGCGCGACCGCGAAGATAAGATTGCGCAGAATTTGCAGAAGATACAAGGCGCGATGATTTTGCAAAAACGCCGCTTAGAACAGTTGGAAGAATATCGCACGGAATATCAGGAACGTTTCGTCGTGGCGGGTGCGCAGGGCCTAGAGGCGCAAAAAATGCTTGATTATAGAGCGTTTATGGATAGCCTCGGACAGGCGATTGTGCGGCAACGGCAGATTGTGGAACGGCATACGGCGGATTATGAGGCCAAACGGCGGCAATGGTTGGCCGCCCATCGCAAGGGTGACGCCGTGGAGGGCGTGGTCGAGGATGCGTTGCGTAACGAAGATCGCATTGCAGAGCGACAAGTGCAGCGAGAAGACGACGATAGGTATGCGCGCGGCCACAAAAAATAATATGTAAGATATTGATATATAACATTTATATATCAAATTTTGCAATACTCCCGGGTGCCCGATGATAGTGTATGGTATGAAGCTTGCTGATTATTTTGTGTCAGTGATGCACGGTAAACCAGGGAGTTTTAGTGGTGGTTGGGATAAGTATGTTTGGCTCAGGTGGAGTGATGGCGGCATCGGCGCAGGCGAGGTCTGCACCCGCACCTGCGCGAGCTAAACAAGGCGAATCCGCATTTAGTAATGTCGTCGCAAAGGCCAAACCCAATAATGATGCGTCGTCAACATCATCGCAATCCACGCCACAAGATGAGCGGCGCGTTGCAGACAAAAATTCTACGGTGCAAGAAAATCAAGCTAAGAACGTAGATCGGCGCAAGGATGAAGACAAAAAAATCGCGGCGCCAGGCGACAAGGCCGCAGCGTCAGCCGCCACTGAACAAACACCGCAGAAAACCCAACAAGCCGAGGCCAACGATCAATCGGATTTATCCAAGGTCGATCCCGCAACAGCGTCATTAGCGAGCGCCAGCGCGCAGGCGGTGATTGAGTATATTCAACAGTCAAAAGGCGCAAAACCGGCTGACCAAACAACGACGACGGAACCTGCGCTAGATCCGCAGGCACAAAATACCATCGATGTAGCCGCTACCGCAGACGCGGAAAAAAATCTTGCCGTCGCAATCATGAACGGCGCAGCGCTTGAAAAGCAACCGACAACCGGTGAGGAAAATGCGCCTGCCGCGCCATCTACCACCGATCAGGCCGCCGAGGCGATTGTGCGCGCGAATAAAATGATCGCGCCGAAAGTACCAACTAACAAGTCCACCGCAGTGGCTAATGCGCAGGACTCATCGGCAGCAGCGCCTCTTGATACGGAGCAAGTCTCACTCGATCGGCTTACCGCGCGCGCCCAGGCCACCCCCGAACAAGCACTCGATACGCAAGATTTTACATTGGATAAGTTGCAAACTGCCGATTCGGTAAATAAAACGATGCCTACATCAGTACCGCATCCGGTCACACCGGCGGCGGCGCAAGAAACCGCGCCAGACACTAACCTGGTGGCGCAAGCGAATGCGCAAAAGGCGCAGGAAGCAACCACGCAAGTCACAATTACCGAATCGAAGGCCGTGGGCGATGCCATTGTGCAAGGCATTAGCCCGCCAGAGTCGATGACCGCCGGGATGCCCAACGCCGTGAGTCAAACCGCCACATCGACCGCCAATACGGCTAACGGTGCAACTGCCTTGAGCATAGCGGCCCCGGTGGCGCGTCCAGGGTGGGGGGAGGCATTTACCGAGCGTGTGCAGTGGATGGCCAACCAGGATGTACGTGCGGCCGACATACACCTGAATCCACCGCATTTGGGGCCGGTGCGCGTACAGATTGAATATAAAGGCGACGATTTGAGTGTCGTTATTAGCACTCATCAGGGTGCGGTACGCGAGGCGGTAGAGGCCAGCTTGCCCAAATTACGAGAATTGCTCGGCGACAATAATAACGCGCGCACGCTGAACGTCGAGGTGCAGGTGCAGGATTTTCAACAACGTGCGAATTCGCAGCAGCAAGGTAGTTCGGCCTACTTTATGGATCAAAACCGGCGTTTTTACGGGGGGGAACAACAGGATAGTGTGATAGATACGCCCCTACCTAAGACTTCCTCCCAGCGGGTCGGCCTGCTAGACCTCTACGCCTGACACCGTTTCGCTCAATATCCTTTGCCCTGGCTTAGACTTGTATTATCATTAGTCCCCGGCGCTATGCGAGTGGAGTAAGTGGTAATGCATAAAGAAGCCTTGATTACCGGCGTGACCGGCCAAGTGGGCGCATATGTAACGAATTCGATAAAGGTTACGATGTGCATGGTATTGCGCACCGCACCGCCACTGTTATTACCGATCATCAATATTTTTTCAAAAAATTATGGCATGACGCAGCGTAGCGCTACGGGGGGTCGCGGGTGAATAAAAATGATACCATCTATATCGCGGGCCATCGCGGCTTGGTCGGTGGCGCCATTTATCGGCATTTGCAGAATGCCGGATATACAAAAATAATGACGCGCACCCATGCCGAACTGGATTTGACAAATCAAGCGGCGGTGAACGCCTTTTTTTCGGAGTTTAAACCGGAATATATTTTTCTCGCCGCCGCAAAAGTCGGTGGGATACATGCCAATAATACCTATTCCGGGCAATTTATCCGCGATAATTTGTTGATCCAGACGCATATTATCGACGCCGCCTATCGCAATGCGGCGCACAAGTTGTTGTTTTTGGGCTCGTCGTGCATCTATCCTAAATTCGCGCCACAGCCCATCAAAGAAGATTATTTATTGACCGGCCCCTTGGAGGAGACCAACGAGGCCTATGCGGTGGCCAAAATCGCGGGCATAAAAACGGTCGAAAATTATCGCAAGCAATATGGATTCAACGGTATCTCGTTGATGCCCACCAATTTGTATGGGCCTGGCGATAATTTCGATCTGCAAAATTCGCATGTATTGCCCGCGCTGATACGCAAATTTCATGAGGCGAAACTGGCTGAACAAGCGGATGTGGTGGTGTGGGGCAGCGGCAAACCAAGACGCGAATTTCTGTTTTCCGAGGACTTGGCGGGCGCTGCGGTTTTCCTGATGCAGCAATATTCCGGCGCGGCGATCATCAATGTCGGCGTTGGAGAAGATGTGAGCATCGCGGAGCTTGCATCGCTGGTAGGCGACGTGGTCGGCTATACAGGAAAGATTGTTTACGATGCATCGAAACCGGATGGCACGCCGCGTAAATTATTAGATGTATCACGGCTGCATGATTTGGGCTGGCGCGCGCAAGTCTCGTTACGCGAGGGCATTGCGCGCACCTATCATTGGTATTTGGATAATCAACAGAAGTAAAAGCATATGCTAGCAATAAAAGTCATTTCAGATTTTATCGTTCCACCCGGTTTAATCATTTTGCTAATGATCGCGGGGTTGGTGATCTATCGTTATCGCCGCCGCTTGGGAATGCGCATTATGGTAGGCGGGCTGGTGGTGTTTTATTTGTTTAGTATGCCCGTGGTGTCGTATAAATTGGCCGCGCTGGCGGAAACCGCCCCGGTGCTCAAACCGGATGCCTTAACCGTGAATGCGCAGGCCATCGTGGTGTTGGGCGGGGGGCGGCGTGCCGGCGCGGATGAATTCGCGACGCCGTTGACAGTGAGCAATGCGACACTCGCGCGACTGCGCTATGGCGCATTTCTCGCGCGACGCACCGGCTTACCGATACTCGTCTCCGGCGGCGCGCCCTATGATGAAGGCACGGCGGAGGCGCCTTTGATGTCGGATGTATTGGCGCGTGAGTTTTCGGTAGAAGTTCGGTGGCGCGAAGATAAAAGCCATAACACCGAGGAAAACGCCGCATTTTCCGCGCCCATGTTGCTTAAAGACGGCGTGAGGAAAATCTATTTGGTGACGGATGCGTTGCATATGCGGCGTTCCGCGCGGATGTTCAGCGATGCGGGATTAGAAGTTATTCCAGCGCCTACAGCATTTAAATCCAGCGCAGAACCGATACCCTGGTTGTTAAAAATACTCCCTGACGTAGGCGCTATGCAGCGTAGCAGCAATGTGTTTCATGAGATTTTTGGTGCATGGTGGTATGCCCTGCGGAAATAGCGCGCTATTTATCTTTATACACGGTTGAGGGGTCCCAATTTTCACCCGGCGGGTGGGCCAGCAGTTGTAGACATCGGCCTAAATATAGCTGATAGATAATGGGTGCCCCCGGTGTATTCAGCAGCCGGTCAAATAATAGTTGCGCCTCTTGCCACTGTCTATGGCGATATAAATCTAAGGCTTGTTGGAATTGTGCAAGCTCGTTGAGGAGTGACGGCGAACACGCATTCTGCGGGCCGAGCGGTTCATAGATGTGTACCGCAGTGGATTTTCCTCTTACTTTCACTAAGTCTAATTCGCGGTAGACCTGAGTAGGCACCGCATTGCGCGTGGTTTCTCCCACAATTAAATTTACGCCATAGCGCACGGTCAAATTTTCTAAACGTGAGGCGAGGTTTACGGAATCCCCCAAAACCGTGTATGAAATCCGGTATTCTGAACCCATATTGCCGACATGCATGGAGCCCGTGTTGATGCCTATGCCAACTTTCGGTGGTGGTAAGCCGAATTGAACAAAGGCATTATTTAGTTCATGCAATGAGGCTAGCATTTCTTGCGCGGCTTCAACCGCATGCCTCGCATGTTCGCCGTCGGTGAGCGGCGCCCCCCAAAATGCCATCACCGCATCGCCGATATATTTGTCTATGGTTCCTCTGTGTTTATATATGATGCTCGTCATCAAGGTAAAGTATTGGTTAATCAATTGGGTAAGCGCGGTCGGGGCGATGGACTCTGAAAGGCTGGTAAAACTACGCAAATCGCAAAACAGCACCGTCATCGTGCGCACTTCACCTTGCAGCGAAAATATTTCGGGGTTTTTGCTCATTTCATTCACGACTAAAGGCGGGACGTATTGCCCGAACAACTTCTCCAATTTGTCTTTGGTAAGTTTTTCAGCGACAAAACCGTAAGAATTTTGCAGTGCGAAAAAGACCATTATCATCGCGATCAGCGGGACGATAGGGATATCGGTGTGTGCCAATGTCCATGAAAAATAATAGACCGAAAATAATAAAGTGAGGAGTAGCCCATAAACAAAAATAGTAGATATAAACGATAATCTACTTAGTAACAGCGTTAAGATCGCGCCGGTTAATAGTGCGGCGCTCAATTGCGCGCCTTGTACCCACGCGGGCCGATGTTTGATAGTCTGATCCAAAATGCCGGATATCATATTGGCATGAATTTCGACACCGGGGTACACAGCACTGACGGGGGTGGCGCGCATGTCCAATAAACCGGGGGCGGTGGTGCCCAACAACACAATTGCATCCTGCATCAATTCCGGGTCGGCGTTTTTTTCTAGAATATCAAGCGCGGAAATATACGGAAAACTCGGATAGTTGCCCCGAAAAGGGATCAGTACCGAGCCTTTCTCATCAACAGGGATCTGAAAACCCCCCAGCGCGATACTTTCTAAACCCCGGTTAATCGCGTCGCCTGCATATTCAGACGCGATATTGAGGCTTATCTCCGGTTGTTCAAGCAAGGCGCCGATCATCGCCACCGAAAACGCTGCATAGAGTTTATTGTCGTAGCGTTGTATCAACGGCAAACGGCGCATAACACCGTCGCTATCTACCATGGCCATGTCAATAAAACCCGCGCCGACGGATTTTTCCTGTAGCAGGGGAAGGTTTGCGCCGAAGCTTTTGGCTTCGGGGAAAGGGATGGTTTGCAGATTTATTTTTTTTTGTGTCATCAACGGTGTTGGCAGGCGCCCGTTTGAAAACCCTGCGGACTTACTCGCGTGATTAAAATAGTAGCCTAATAAGACCGGGCCATGTTCAAAACTCGTGGCGAAAATTTCATCCCGTTGCAATGTGGGTGCAAGCTGCTGGTAAGCGCGATTAAATAAGGCATCATTTTTTAACGAACTGTTGGCCAACTGCTCTAATACTTGGAGATCGGGAGAATTTTCCGGTTCGGCGAATAGCACGTCAAAGCCTAGAATTTTTATTTTATAGTGTTGGAACAGCGTTTCAACAATGCGCGCGAGCAGGCGTCTATCCCACGGCCAATGGCCCAGTGCGGTGAGACTACGATCATCTACATCGACGACAATGACGCGCGTATCGAGGGTGTTTTCGAGCGTTAAATTTAAGCGGCCGTCGTATACAATGTTTTCCAACTGGCCCAGCGCGGGTAGGGTGGCGATGCCGGAAATGTGTATACAACACAGCAATATCGTGCCCAGCGCCAATGCGCGCATGAGCCATGAAAAGCCTTGGATAGTCGATATACCTAGCTGAAAACGCGGACGTTGTGCCATAGCAACGGTTAGCGGCAGGTAGACGCGCTAATTAACTTCAGTGCGCGGTCAATCCACAAGCATGGAGTCAAAAAAGGCTATTTTACAAGGGGTTGGCGCTATTTGATCGCCGGTAGGGGGCACCTCCCTGTGGGTGCCCCGGTGGATATATCCATGTAAGCGTTGAATTTTTCCTATTCAGGGTTAGGCGCGATCCAGCGGCTAATTTTTGGCGTCGCGACCATGATCTTGGTCATGCCCACGATCATGTTTTACGGTCACCTTTTTGCTGTCCGTCGCCGTATTACCCGCGCTATCGGATATGGTCAGCATGATGGTGTATACGCGTTCTTTATGGTGCTTTTGCTCGCCTTCCGCGCGTACGTACACCTTCCAGGTGTCGCCGACTTTCTTAACCTGCCAAGCTAATTCAGCATGTTTTTTCTTATGCTTGGTATCGGTAGGCGTGAACGTGACGTTAATGTCTACGCCGGGATTATTATCCACCAGGTCGCGTAGGTTAGACACGCTCGCAACATGCACCATTTTGTGGTCATGCTCGTAGATGGTGGCGTGCAACAAATCAAATTTGAAGGTGGGCGCCGTCGTATCCACCACCGTCACTTTTTGCGTTGCCTTGCTCACATTGCCGTTGCCATCCGTCGCTGTCCAGGTGACTAGGGTAGTGCCCAACGCGAAACTCGCGGGGGCATTGCTAACGCTGCGCACACCGAAAATATCAGTGGCGTACGCGTTACCGATAGCGACAACTGTTTGTGTGCCTGTGGCCTCGACTACGATATCCGCCGGGGCGCGCACAACGGGCGCGGTGGTATCAACCACGGTGACGCGTTGCGTTGCTTGGACGGCGTTTAGATGTTGATCGCGCGCAGTGTAAGTGATGACCGTAGTGCCTAACGCAAAGCTGCTAGGTGCATTATGGGTAACGCTCACTATACCATCGACTAAATCCGTCGCGCTCGCAACGCCTACGTTGACCAGGCTCAGGATGGCTGTTGCCTCGACGTTGATATCGGCAGGTATGCTAAGCGAGGGTGGCGTGGTGTCTTTTATGGTGACGGATTGCAACGCCGTTGCACGATTGCCGCTGCTATCGGCGGCAGTCCAGGTGACCGGTGTTGCCCCCACCGCGAAGCCTGCGGCGGGCGCGTTGTGGGTGACGGTGACGGCGAATATATCGCGCGCAATGGCGTTACCCAGCGTTACTAGGGTCATGGGGCCGGTCGCTTCGGCAACGATATCAGGGGGCGCGCTAATGGTAGGCGCGGTGGTATCTCGCAAGGTCACCAATTGACGGCCGCGACTCGAATTTTTATTCGCGTCTTGGGCGGTCCATGTGACCACCGTAGCGCCTAGCGGATAAGTTGTTGCCGGCGCATCATTGCTGAGGGTGACGGCGAAGATATCCGTCGCAGTCGCC
This sequence comes from Gammaproteobacteria bacterium, assembly GCA_919902765.1. Classification (GTDB taxonomy): domain Bacteria; phylum Pseudomonadota; class Gammaproteobacteria; order S012-40; family S012-40; genus CAKKRP01. Next base: position 20,415 of record CAKKRP010000047.1, read on the forward strand.
TTACCTAAATTGATATCGCTGGCAGGCGTATTCACCGCCGTCGCTTCTACGCTTAAATCCAACGGCAAGGTCAGCACCGGCGCAGTGCTATCGACCACCGTGATTATCTGTTGCTCGGTCACACGATTGCCTTGTTTGTCGCTTGCGGACCAGTTGATCGTGGTCGTACCCAGCGGAAACAAAAGCGGCGCGTCGTTGGTCACCGCGACGACGCCATCCACTGCATCGATCGCGCTGGCGGCGCCCAGATTTACGGTGCTCAAAATCGCGTTGGCTTCTACGCTCAAGTTAGCCGGGATAGTTAAAACGGGCGGCGCATTATCGGTAACTACGACACGTTGTTGCGCGCTTGCCGAATTACCGTTGTTGTCGGTGGCAGTCCAGGCGACTAGCGTGGTGCCGATGCCATAACCCAGAATAGGCGCGTCGTTAGTGACGGTTGTTGTGAATGCATCCGTCGCGCTCGCTTGGCCGATGTTGACCTGTGTATACATCCCCGTGGCCGGTATAGAAATATCTGCAGGTATAGTCAATTTAGGCGGCGTCGTATCGCGTAAAGTGATACGTTGCTGGGCCGGCGAGGCATTGCCGTTGCCGTCTGTCGCTGTCCACGTGACCAGCGTATCGCCTAGCGGGTAGGCGGATGGCGCATTGTTAACGATAGTGACCGGGAATATATCCGTCGCGCTCGCCGCACCTATATTGACCAAGGTGGCTATCCCGGTCGCTTCGGCGACGATATCCGCAGGCACGCTAATGACCGGACGTTGCGTATCTTGCACCGTGATTTTAATATTTTGCGTGGCTTTATTTCCTGCCAGGTCAGTGGCGCTAAGCGAAACGTTGGTAACACCTAACGGATAGACGCTGAGCGTTGGCGTGGCTGCGACGCTCGCGGCGCTGCACGTATCGCTGGCCTGATAGATCAATTGATAACTAGCGCCGTTGACGCTCGTAGCCTCTAAAGCCGCTGCATTTGTTGCAGTCAAGGACGGAGCCACCGTGTCGGTTACGCGCAGATCGACGGTGGCCTGCGCCTGACCGCCATTACCGTCGTTGACGGTCAACGTGGTCGTGTGTAGCCCATATGGCAGCGTGACTGACGGCCATGCACCACTGGCCGTGCCGAAGTCGCCAGACCAAGAAAATGTAAGCGCGTCCTCGTCGGCGTCTGTAGATACACTACCATCCAATTGAAATGACGCGTTGCCAGCGACGCATTCTAAACTTTGTGCGGCACCGGCGCTTGCGATAGGCACGGTATTCAAGGGCGCGTCGCGCAGACGTACGAACACATCGGAATTGCGGTTGCTATCACCCGCGACTAAATTGGTCGCGAATGAATTAAACGAAATAACCAAACCGTCATTGCTGACACCGAACATGCGGTCGGTTGTGGCGTTGGCCGCATTGCCTAGGGTGTCAACATTGACACGCTCAACGGTATTTTTTATTCGGTCATATACAAACACGTCGCCTTCCGCATTCGTATCATTGGGGACTAGATTTGTCGCATTAGACCAATATGCGATAAAACGGCCGTTTCCGCTCACTACGGGGCGCCAACTAAAATCATTGGCCTGATTTCCCGCATTATCGACACTGATGCGTGTCGTCGTAGAAAATTTTCTATCGCGCATGAATACATCGTATTTTGCATTCGTGTCGCCAGGCGTTAAATTGCCTGCCAACGATAAAAATGCGACGATACGACCGTCATTGCTGATGGAAGGCCAGGAGCTATGATTGTTGCCTATCGTGCCGTTGTTTGCGACGCTGATTAATTCCGTAGCGCCCGCCAATCTGTCGTATAAAAATATATCATATGCGGCGTTGTTGTCGCCGGCGACGAGATTCGATGCGCTGGAAACGAATACTATGTATTTTGCATCGGCGCCTATGCCCAAGGAAAAGCTGTCATTATTGGCCTGTACACCCTGAGGGCCGAGGTTAATGCGCGTGATCGCGCCGCTGGAAATTCGGTATATGAATACGTCGCGGTAATTGTTGGTGTCATTCGATAGTAGATTGTTCGCTAGCGATGAAAAAACCACATAGCTACCGTCGCGACTGACAAAAGGCATATGCGAAATGCCGTTGGGCTCTACCCCGGTCTGTGCGATACGCGTGAGCGTATTGGTGTTACGATCAAATAAAAATACGTCACGGTATTGGTTGCCGTCATTTGCGATAAGATTGCTGGCGTCGGAAGAAAACACGACATAATGGCCATCCCCGCTGATCGACGGTTCCCAACTATTGGAATTGCCCGCTACCCCGCTCGTGTTTACGCTGATTATCTGGACGGCTCCCGTCGTTCTGTCCTTTACGTAAATTTGACTTCTATCGTTAGTGTTGATCGTAACGAGGTTGGTCGCCAAGGACTCGAACGTTACGTAGCGGCCATCGCTATTCATCGACGTCATATAAGAATTGCCTATGGCTTGTGACCCATCGGCGTCCACGCTGATGCGCGCGGTGCTCGCGGCGTGTAGCGGCTGAGCAAGAAAAATGGCTAAGATACCGATAATAATTTGTCTGCGATAGATAGTCATATTTAGTTCCCCCTCAACATGCTGGAAACCGAGTAAGTCATGTGTTGGTTTGAAGAACTATGCGCCGTAACGCGAAAAAATATCGGTAAGCCGTTGGATATGTAGCTGTAAGAAACCGGCGTGGAAAGTGTCCAATACGCCGTCGTTTCTGAACCTGCGTGTAAGGTGCCGATTTGAATATCAGTAGAGGAATCCGGCGAAATTTCCCCACTTGTGGATGTTAGACGAATATTCTGTAAATCGAAAGCGCCTAAATTGGAAATGCGCAGTTCCAGTGTTAGGGTGTTGGGGCTGGCGGGCGTAAAGTTTCCTACGCGATGCGACATGGCGATGGGAGGGTCTGCATGCGCCGCATTAAAATTAGCGAGTGAGAGTACAGATACGATGAGAGCAAAACGTATTGCTGGCGTTATAACGAGCGTCCACGACATGCTTATGATTTTACCCTTACACATATATCACCCACTTAAGAATGAGGCGTCCTTGCCTCGTGATTTATTTGGTAAAAATAGAAAATAGCGATTATTGCAACGTGGCGCTGCCGCCAACGGTGGTTGTGCTCGTGCTTGTACTTGCCGTCATATTGAAACTCACCGCGCCACTCGGCACACCTGCCGTATCGGCAATGACGGGTCCTGCGAGATTACCGCTGATAGTGCCGCTCGCAGAGGTGGTTACACCTGCCGACAAGTTAGCAGCGACACTAGAGAAATTACCGCCAAACGTTGCAGTCTGGCTATTGATCTTTAAGTTACCGGTATTGCCGGATAACGTATCTCCGTTGCTGCTGACATTGATGGTCCCGTTGATGTTCATCGCCGCAAAATCCGCCGTCAACGACGTGCCAGTGGTAATCGTCGCGGAGCTCGGGTTCATCACAGGGCTGGTGAGTGTATAGCTATAGGTGCCTTGAGTCGGTAAGGCCAACAAGGGCACGCTGTCGGTGCGTGTAACATCTAATGCGCCATTGATTGCCTGAGATTGCGTGTTGCTCGCCGGCGTGTTGGCGGTGGTCGTTGAGGCTACGCGGGTGACGCCTGTCGCAGCGGAAAAGAGCCCACCGCTCGGTGCGCTTGGCAATAGGCTAGGCGTAGCGCCGGTGCTCGCGGCAAAGCCAAATTGTCCCGGCGCGATATCGACACTGCCACCGCTGTTGGCGACGGCAACGCCACCGGTTAATACCGTGACGTACAAGCCATCGCCGGTAGTACCGTTTCCGCAGTCTGCAGCGCATAAACGCGCTAAGTAATCGGTACCGCGTATACCTATCGTAGCGACCGGCGTTTTCACGCCATAGGCGGATTTATTGGCTTGACCGATGGCGCCCGTAATGGAGCGGAAACCGCCTTTTAACAGGCTGAAAACGCTTTTATCACTATCGGTTTTGCCGTCGTAGGCGTATTCATCAATGCGGAATTCGCTACCCGGACGGATGGCGATCATGCCACCATCGCTCATTTGCACGTGCGCTTGACCTTTGAGCGAGGTGATAATGGTGTCGCCGGTATTTATTTCGTCGCCCTTGCCGAGTTTACGCTCCGCTTGAGTGGCATCTTTGGCCTTTACCTCGCCAAGCACGAATATCGCTTTACCGGCAGTGGAAGCCCATGCCATGTTAGCGATACCTAACGAGCTACACAATAAGATCATGCTAGGAGTTCGTAGTAACGTCGATAATTTCAATGTCGTCTTCATAGGCTACCTCCAGTTACAACAAATCGCGGCGTATCGCTATTCCGGCGATAGTGCGACGATATTCGTACAAATCCACGCTGGACAAATTACGCTGGGTAGACAGCGATGGACGTAAGTACCATGAATTTTTTAAATGCAAATTCATGCCCAACGAAAAATCGGTGGTTCGATCAACGCGCGACAACCCGAAAAAGCGGCTCGGGAAATCGTTATAGGTGAAGCCGGTTTGTACAAAATATTCCGACCCGCGATCACGTGTAGAAAGTATCAGATGGGTATTGACATAATCGCGTTGATAAGGAGAGTCGCTTTGTGTAGGGATTTCTTGGCCGCCCTGCAACGCAAGATCTATCGTGATCGGTGCGGTAAGGGGCAATAAATACTGACCATGCACACCCAGTTGTGTTTGATTATTGTCTTTAATCGCGTAGCCGGCGACATAACGGACTCGACCGTAACGCGCGTTGACATCCCAAAACAATGACGGATTAATCATGCGGCGATGCATCACGGATAGATTGCTACCCCAGTTGTTAGTGATACCGACGAGTTGAGTTTGGAAGCCTTGTACGCTATAAATATTGGCCCAATTGCCGAAATCATTTACTAATACGTTGTTTATACCTAGCATGGTGTTGTTGACGAATGATGTTTGCGGATACCAATTTTGCGCAAAATATATTTGATTGGACATGTGTAAATGGGGGCTGAATTCGACACGCGACGCGCCTTGTAAGCGCCCAAAAAGCTGTTGCGAGGCGCTCTGGCGGCTGTTATCGTTCAAAGTGAAATTGAAAAATTTGTCAATACGCGGTGCGGCGTTCGCATTGTTGTCGCCGCCGCCGCCGAGTTCAAAAAAGGCGGAAAATGTTCTGCTACGCTTGAACATCTGCTCGTCGATGCGTTGCAAATAAGTGGACGCAATATGTTTATGTTCAGACGATGTGAGTAGACCATACACCGACAGGAACTCATTCTTAGCTTCTTGCCATTGCGATAATTCTACATAGGCGCGGCCCATATTCAAATGGGCCTCTATGGAATCGGGAGCGACGACGACGGCGCGTTCCAGGGCTAATAGGGCCACTGCGGGACGCGCGGTTTCCAGCGCGGAGCGCGCCAGCAAGCGGTCATACGTTGCATCCCCGGCCAGCAGTGCAAGCTGGGCATTGAGCAACGCATAGGCGTCATCATAGTTACGCATAGCCATCAAACGTTCCGCCTCTAAAAACAATTCTTGATCTGTCATGGCGATGCCCGTAACCGGCGTCATCGTCAATCCCCACGCCAAAATAGAAACTAATCCATAACTTGGCGCTTTGTTCAGCGGTACTGTTAACCTATTCATCAGTTCTTCACGCACACGGTTTAACGTCCTTGGTGGCCTTTGAAAATGGTAGCGCGATCACATATCACCGAATAAAAAATGCGGAATAAGAATCAGCGCACTAGGTTAACGACCTACCGGGGGATTAAATGCGCGCAGAAAGTGAGGTACGCGTCAAGGTTTCCTAGCGAGAAGGGGGCGGGCAGAAAAAAAGTGTGATCCGGTTGGCGGTTTTTAGTAAAAATCGTCGGGCCTGCGGGGGGCCCACAAGGGTATTCCCGGCCGACGCATAAAAATAACCAGCACTAAACCGAGTAAAAAACCGCCTACGTGAGCGGTCCAAGCGACCCCCGCTTGCCCTTCAGGCGCAAATAATGAATTTAACACCTGCAGCGCAAACCACAACACCAGGATGGCGCGCGTCGGCAGATGCAGTGTGCGTATGGCGAACCCAAGGGGCACCGCGACGAGCACGCGGGCATGCGGAAACAGCAGCAGATAAGCGCCTAAAATACCGGAAATCGCCCCGCTTGCGCCGATTAACGGGATTAACGAGTAGGTGTCCAACATGGCGTGCGCAAACACCGCACCGACGCCACAGATGAAATAAAAAAAGAAAAAGCGCACATGACCTAGTGCATCTTCCACGTTGTTGCCGAATATCCATAAATACAACATATTGCCCAATAAATGGCCCCATCCCCCATGTAAAAACATGGATGTGAACGGTGTCAACCACTCCGGGACGGCGGCGACGGCGGGTGACAATCCCGTATGCTCGAAAATGACGGCGGGGATGACACCGAAGGCATATATAAAACGATCTTCGGCGGTACCGAGCGACAGTTGGTAGACAAACGCCAGGATGCTGGTAGCCAAAAATAGGCCAGTCACAACAGGTTTGAGTTCCGTCGGATTGTCGTCGTGCAATGGGATCAAACGCCTGCTCCTGAAGTTGTCGTCACTGTCGCGACCAATCGCTACCTGCGGTAAGGGCATCAGGGATGACTGTCTATGTATTTTAGCTTATTACGATGTTAGATCAAATATGCGCGGCGAATTATATACCCTATTAGCTGCGCAACATATCCAATAAGCGATAAAAATTTTCGAGACGTTGGGCGGATATTTTTTCCGCTGCCGACGCGGCGATTAACGCGCAGTCCGGTTCGTGCCGATGCGTACAGTCGCGAAAGCGGCAATGGCCCAAATAGGGGCGGAATTCCCGAAAACCCATCGCCAATTCACGCGGCGATACATTCCACAATCCAAAACTTCTGATGCCCGGTGAGTCTATCAAATGGCCGCCCTGCGCGAGATGATAGAGCATGGCGGCAGTGGTGGTGTGCATGCCGAGGCCGGAGGCCGCAGACAGCTCGCCGATACGTACGTCGATATCGGGCAACAAGGCCTTGGCGATAGACGATTTGCCCACACCGGAATGGCCCACCAAAACATTGGTGCGATTGCGCAATCGTTGCGCTAAGACCTCTAAACCGGAATTGTCGCGTATAGAAATTTTTACAACGTCATAGCCGATTTCGCGATATTCGTCGAGCAACGGGTCGATGTCGCGCCGCGACATCATGGTCAATAAATCGGCCTTGTTTACCACAATGAGGGGTTGTATTCCGACCAATTCCGCCGCGACGAGATATTGATCGATCAACAACGGTTCGATGCCGGGTTTGATGGCAATGACGATCACGATTTGATCGATATTCGCGGCGATGGGTTTCATATCGCCACCGAAATCCGGTCTGGCCAGCACGCTACGGCGGGGTAACACGGCGATGACTACACCGCTGCCGTCGCCCGTCGCTTGTAAAACCACGCGATCACCGCAAACGATGCCCCCTAAATTTTGGCGCACCACGCAGCGCAGACGCGCGCCGGAATCGCCTTCGACAATCAGGTTGACACCGAAATTCGCAATCACGAGGCCGGACTCCTCGCTGCCGAGTTCGCCTGGCGGCGCGGCTGTTTTTACCGCTTGATCGCGCCGCTGCGCGCGTCGCACACGATCTTGTTGAATCTTTTCGGCGCGCCATGCTTGGTGGCGATTGAGTTTACGTCCCATGGTTATTTCGCAATTAACCCGCCGCCGGGGACATTTTAGTCGCCAGGTTTGCCACGCGGATAGGCGCGGGCGGATGCGTGTCGTGATACGCGGAATACCATGGATCGGGCGTTAAGGTGTTGGCATTTTCCCCATATAATTTTACCAAGGCATCAATCAGATGTTGAGGATCGCTGTGTTGCGACGCGAAATCATCGGCCTCAAATTCATGTTTGCGCGCGGTAAACGTCATCAGCGGGCGGATCAATCTGCTCACCAGCGGCAGGCACAACATAAACAACATCAATGCCGCATGCGGGGATGCTTGATGCACGCCTAAACCGCTATAAAACCAACTCTGCACGCTCAGCCAACCCAGCAGCGCGAGCGCCCCAAAACTCATACCCACCGTCCACCACAAACGCTTGGTGATGTGTTTTAATTTAAAATGTCCCAATTCATGCGCTAACACCGCCTCTATTTCTTCGGGAGAGAGTGATTTTAGCAGTGTGTCATAAAATACAATGCGTTTGTTGGCCCCGACGCCGGTAAAATAGGCGTTGCCGTGATTGCTGCGGCGCGATCCGTCCATCACATATACACGATAGTGTTTGAATCCACAGCGCTCCAGCAAGGCATCGATGCGTTGTTGCACGGTATCGTTGGCGAGCGGTGTAAAACGATTGAATAACGGGGCGATAAACGCGGGGAAGGCCCACATCATGAAAAACACGAATACACACCACGCCGACCATGCAAACAACCACCACCACTCGCCGCTATGCAACATGAACCATAATATCGCCGCCGCCAGCGGCGCGCCGATCAAAATAAGCAGGATGGCCTCTTTGAAATGATCCAATATAAAAAGATTTAAGGTGGTACGATTAAAACCAAAACGCGATTCGATTACAAACGTTTCGTACAACGCCAATGGAATTTCCGCGAGGCTGAATAACGCGAGTGTCAAGAGGATAAAAATAACGCCGTGTACGAGCGGATCTAAGGCCCACGCGCTCACTGTTTGGTCGATATAATCGAGCCCGCCGCCCAAGGTGAACACCAACAAGATCGTGGTGTTGTAAAATAACTCCAAAATTCCGAACACGGTGTTGGTGATAGTATAATCCGCAGCGCGTTGATGCTCCGCAATATCGATATGGCCTGTGAAGGCGGGCGGGACAGTATTACGATGACGGCGGATATGGCGGATATGGCGTTGCGCTAAGCCGGTTTCGATCAACAGGCCGAGTGTTAAAATAGTCAAGAATATCGTTGCGAAGGTCGCCATAGGTTGCCAAGCGTGTTAGGATGCTGGTGTAGTATAGGCCAAACATGCTATCTGTAAAGGGTATTTTTCGGTGAACTAAGCGTATGGCGCAACTCAACGACAGCAATTTGATTTGGATAGATTTGGAAATGACCGGCTTAAACCCGGATCAGGATCGTATTATCGAAATTGCCACCATCGTCACCGATGCGCAATTGAATATCCTGGAAGAGGGTCCGGTGTTGGCCGTCCACCAAGACGCGGCCACCTTGGCGACGATGGACGATTGGAATCAAAAGCAGCATGGCAAGTCCGGCCTGTTGCAGCGCGTGCGTCAGAGCACGGTGACCGAGGCGCAGGCGCAGGCGCAAACCCTGGCCTTTTTACAGCGCTGGGTGCCCGCACGCAAATCCCCCATGTGTGGCAATAGCATCTGCCAAGATCGGCGTTTTCTATTTCGCACTATGCCGGAGCTAGAGCAATTTTTCCACTATCGCAATCTGGATGTCAGCACCCTCAAAGAACTCGCCCGTCTGTGGGCCCCAAGCGTTCTGGAGGGGTTAAAAAAAGCAGGCAGCCACTTGGCGTTGGATGACATACGCGAGTCTATCCAAGAATTAGCCTATTACCGCCAACACCTACTTAAAATGTAAGTATTTTTGTCTTGCCTCTTGTCATGGGGGGCGATTCATGTTAATTTGCGCACCCTTAACGACAGGCGCGTAGCTCAGTTGGTTAGAGCACCACCTTGACATGGTGGGGGTCGTTGGTTCGAGTCCAATCGCGCCTACCATTTTTCCGCTGTAAATTCATCCCCATCCACATACTCATGGCGTTATTTTTTGGTATCGTTTTCCTCAACGATGCCTATGCCGCGCAATCGAATAATTTTTCCATTTCTCCGCCTAAGAGTTATGTTAGTAACCCCCCCTGCGTGATGGCGAGTATTGGCGGCACGGATGCCTCCGTCACGCCTGTAGGCGAGTGCATGGTGTACGAGGTAGTACCCTGAAGGGCATAAAGGCAACGCAGGAGCGGTTGCTGAGACGTATTCACGGAGCCCCGCCGACAGGTAGGTGGCTTTACTAACGACAACATTAGTAATTTGTGTCACTGAATTGCTATATATTTTCGACATTCAAATAGCGGTGAACGGTGATTAAATCCGCGTGGGCACAAAATCGTGTCCACCCTACAGGAATGGGTGACTCTTGACATGAGCGTAGTCCAACCCGATTGTGGCGCGATGTCAAATGTAAGACGCGACCCCGCCAACTTTTGGATAGTAAGTTCAGCCCCCCTTTGAAAAAGGGGGGTAGGCGGGTTTTTTGCGTGTAAAAGCCACGTGAATAATTCTTGCAGTTCACGGGGTTTCGATGATACCGTTTATTTGCTTAC